>JAHDXX010000228.1 GCA_023384025.1 Sphingomonadaceae bacterium | reverse complement strand
ATGCCAAGCGCGGCGCCGTGATCGGCAAGGCCCAGCGCTCGATGTTCAAGATGACGGCTGCGGTCTCCAAGCACCTCAGCTAATTCTCAGGGTTTGCGGCGGAGCGGCCAGTCGGTTGCTCCGCCCACCCACAGCGCCAGCCAGATCAGCAGCGGCTGCGCAAACATGCGGGGCACGTGATAGGCCAGCCCCAGCCCGCCTTCGGGCTTCGCCATATCCATCGCGAAGTGGTTGATATTGGCGGGCCAGACACAGAGCGCATAGAGCGCAAGGCCGATCCCGGCCCATCGCCGCAGCGTCGGAGACCATGGCTGCAACAAGCCGGCCGCGCCAAGCAGTTCTGCCACCCCGGTCCACAGCACTACCGCCTCAGGCCACGGCACCCAGCCGGGCATGATCGCCAGGAACGGCTCCGACTTGGCCAGGTGCATGTATCCGGCGAAAGCGTAGAACAGTGCCAGGACCCAGCGCAGCACTGTGCGCACGCTTTCCCCTTTTCGCTTGTCCACCGCTCTTCCCTCGCCCCCCGCATTCGCTAGAACGGCAATGATCCTATCCTGCCTGCCGGAGAATGCAGCCATGAAATCGTTCGCCCTCGTCACGGTCGCCCTGATTGCGCTTGTCGCGACCCCCGTTCTCGCTCGTACGCCCGAGCAGGTGGCGGAGGCTGCGCTCAAGGCCGCACCGGTGTTTGACGGGCACAACGATGTGCCGATCCAGCTGCGCGGGCGGTTCGGCAATGTGATCGGGGAATTCGATTTCAACGACACGACCCACACTGGTCCGGAGCATTCCGAAGGCCGGACCATGCACACCGACCTTACCCGGTTGCGCAAGGGCATGGTCGGGGCGCAGTTCTGGTCGGTCTATGTCAGCGCCGATCTTAGCGAGCCGCAAGCGGTGCAGGCAACGCTGGAGCAGATCGACGTCACCCGGCGGCTGGTGGCGCGCTATCCGAATGATCTCCAGTTCGCTCTTACGGCGAAAGATGTGGAGGATTCGCTGAAGCGCGGCCGGATTGCCTCGCTGATGGGGATCGAAGGCGGCCACTCGATTGGCGGCAGTCTGGGCGTGCTGCGGCAGATGTACGACCTTGGCGTGCGCTACATGACGCTGACGCACTCCAAGACATTGAGCTGGGTCGACAGCGCTACCGACGCCCCGAAACATGGCGGGCTCAATGATTTCGGGCGCGACGTGATCCGCGAGATGAACCGGATCGGGATGCTGGTCGACCTGAGCCATGTCAGCGAGGAGACCATGCATGACGTGCTCGATGTGGCGAAGGCACCGGTGATCTTCAGCCATTCCGGCGCGCGCGCGATCAACGGCCATGCGCGCAACGTGCCCGACAGTGTGCTCGCACGGCTTCCACAAAACGGCGGGATCGTGATGGTGGTGGGTCTGCCCGGGTTCCTGAGTGAACCGGCCCGGCAATGGTTTGGCAGCCGTCAGGCGGAAAAGGCCAAGCTTGAGGCGCTGTGGCCCGGCCAGCCGAAGGAAGTGGCGGACCGGCTCAAGGCGTGGGACGATGCCAACCCGCTTCCTCTCGCGACGATCGGCGACATGGCCGACCACATCGACCATGTCCGCAAGGTCGCCGGAATCGACTACATCGGCATTGGCGGAGACTATGACGGGATGCCGACCGGGCCAGTGGGAATGGAGGACGTGGCGGGATATCCCGCGCTGTTCGTCGAACTGGCACGCCGCGGATATTCGCAAGCCGATCTCGAGAAGATCAGCATGCGCAATGCGTTGCGGGTGATGAAAGCGGCGGAGGCCTATGCGGCCAGCCAGCGCGGGATGCCGCCGGTCGAATCACCGGTCGAGTAAGGCACCTCAGCTGACCGCGGGGATAACCCATACGATGCTAAGTGCCACGATCGCCAGCACCAGGCTGATGCCGAGTACGTAGCGCATCACGCCGGTGCTCTCGCCGGCGCGAGCTTCCCCGGTGTCGACGTGAATTTCCTGTCCTTCGCGGTGCATGGCGTTTGTCCTGTTCAAGCTTTGGGTACTCAGCCTGAACGGGATGGTGGGGCGAAGGTTCCCCGTCAGTCGCGCAGCAGCTCATTGATGCCGGTCTTGGACCGGGTCTGCGCGTCGACGGTCTTGACGATCACCGCGCAGTAGAGGCTTGGCCCGCCCTTGGGGTCGGGCAGGGCACCGGGGACGACCACGGCGTAAGGTGGCACCTTGCCGCGGTGCACTTCGCCGGTGGCGCGGTCGACGATCTTGGTCGAGGCACCGAGATAGACGCCCATCGACAGGACCGCGCCTTCGCCGACCACCACGCCTTCGGCCACTTCGGCGCGGGCACCGATGAAGGCCCCGTCGCCGATGATGACCGGCCCGGCCTGGAGCGGCTCGAGCACGCCGCCGATCCCTGCACCGCCGGAAATATGCACGTTCTTGCCGATCTGCGCGCAAGAACCGACCGTGGCCCAGGTATCGACCATGGTGCCTTCATCGACATAGGCGCCGATGTTGACGAAGCTCGGCATCAGCACCACGCCCTTGCCGATGAATGCCCCGCGCCGGGCGACTGCACCCGGAACGACGCGGAAACCGGCGTCGCGGAAGCGGTTCTCGCCCCAGCCGGCGAACTTGCTCGGCACCTTGTCGTAAGCGGGGGCACCGGCCGCGCCGCCATCGACCAGCACGTTGTCGTTGAGCCGGAAGCTCAGCAGCACCGCCTGCTTGAGCCACTGGTTGACCTGCCAGCCGCCGTTTCCATCAGGCTCCGCGACCCGCACCTTGCCCGCATCGAGCAATTCCAGCGCCGCCTCGACCGGCTCGCGCACGTCGCTGCTGGCAGGGGTGACTTCGGTGCGGCGTTCCCACGCGGTTTCGATGGCGTATTGCAGGTCGGCGGTCATGGCGTGCTCCTGGAACCTCACATCCCGTTCGCCCTGAGCTTGTCGAAGGGCTGTCCTTCACTTCGCGGTCAGCACGGCTTCGCAAGGAAAAGCGGTCCTTCGACAAGCTCAGGACGAACGGAAGTGGACAAAGATTTCGCCCGCCGATTAGCGTTACCGAGCCAGCTCGGCAACCCTTACCCCTCCATCCCCGCTGCAAGAGCGAAGTCGTATGCGCGATCGACCAAAGGCGCGACCCGGTCGGACATTTCGCGGGCATGAGCCGATGATGCCGTGCCGTCGATCACCCGCTTCTTGATGCCCTGGATAATCCCGGCGAGGCGAAACAGGTTGTAGGCGAAGTACCAGTCCATTGGTGGCACCGGGTAGCCGGTGCGCGCGACATAGCGCTCGACCGCTTCGTCCTGCGAGGGAATGCCCAGCGCCTCGAGATCGAGCCCGAGCAATCCGGCGCGGCCATCGGCCGGGTTGTGCCAGTTGAGCATCAGGTAGCTGAAATCGGCAATCGGGTCGCCCAGCGTCGACAGTTCCCAGTCGAGCACCGCCAGCACCCGGTTGGCGTCCTTCTCGAAGATCATGTTGTCGAGCCGGTAGTCGCCGTGGACCACGCTGGAGCCGTGTTGCGGCGGGATGGTCTGCGGCAGCCATTCGATCAGCCGTTCCATCTTCGGCATCAGTTCGGTTTCGCTGAGCTTGTACTGCTTGGTCCAGCGGCTGATCTGGCGCGCGCAATAGTCGGTCGGCTTGCCGAAGTCGCCGAGGCCGATGGCGACCGGATCCTTGGTGTGCAGATCGGCGAAGGTGTCGATCATCGAATTGTAGATTTCGCGCCGCTCTGCCGGGGTGCATTGCGGCAGCGCTCCGTTCCACAGGCTGCGCCCGTCGGCCAGGCCCATGACGAAGAACTTGGAGCCGATCACCTCCGGGTCTTCGCACAGGCCGTAAGTTTTCGGCACCGGGAACCCGGTCGGCCCGAGTGCGTGCATCGCGGCATATTCGCGGTCGACCGCATGGGCCGAAGGGAGCAGCTTGCCGAAAGGCTGGCGGCGCAGGACGTAGGACCGGTTCGGGGTGTCGATCCTGTAGGTCGGGTTGGACTGGCCGCCCTTGAACTTCGAATAGCTGATCGGCCCTTCGAAGCCTTCGACATTGGCTTCGAACCACGCGGTCAGCGCGGCCAGATCCATCGCGTCCTTGTCGGTCACTTCGACCGTGCCGACCATTTCCTTGTCGAAGTCGATTGCCGTATCGCTCATCAGTCGAACACCACCACGCTGCGCGCCGAATGGCCGCTCTTCATCTTTTCGAACCCGTCGTTGATCTGATCCAGCGGGATCCGCTCGGCGATGATCGTGTCGAGGTCGAGCAGCCCGCGCAGGTAGAAATCGACCAGGCGGGGCAGGTCGACCGGGAAGTGGTTCATCCCCATGATGGCGCCTTGCAGCTTCTTGCCGCCGAGCAGGTCGAGCGCGCCGAGACCGACCTTGCAGTCGAGCGGCATCATGCCGAGGATCGTCGCGGTCCCCCCGCGCCGCAAGCAGGCGACCGCGAGGTCGGCCGAGGCCTGACGCCCGACGGCCTCGATCGCATGGTGCACGCCGCCCTTCGAAATCGCGATGATCTGCTGGGCAGCATCCGAAGCCATGGCATCGACCGCATGGGTGGCGCCCAGCGCGATAGCCAGGTCGCGTTTT
>JAHDXX010000227.1 GCA_023384025.1 Sphingomonadaceae bacterium | reverse complement strand
GCCGTCATCCATCCCAAGGGCCGAGCATGCCAGCGTCGGGGAGCACGGCCGGATTGTCGCACCGGACCAGCAGGCGCGCCGGATCCCACGGTCCGGGGCAACGCCAGCCGCCGGTGCCGCGGGTGCTGAAGCCCCACCGGCCGTAATAGGGCTCGTCGCCGATCATCACTTGCGGCAGCGCGCCGCCCGGGCCGCTGGTATCGGCAACGGCCTGCAACGCGGCCAGCATCAGCGCCTTGCCATATCCTTCGCCCTGGTGTTCCGGCACCACGGCAACCGGGCCGACCATCAGCATCGGATGCGCGCGGCCATCGGGTGAAGTGAGTGCGACGGGCCACAGCTGGATCGTGCCGACCAGCCAGTCGTCATCATCGAGCGCGGCAAAGCTGAGCGCGGGCAGCCAGTCCATCCCCGCGCGCATACGATAGGCCGTGCGTGCATGGCGATCGTCCCCGAACGCGCGATCGAGCAATTGCTCCACCAGCGCGGGGTTGACTTCGGCAAGGGGGATTAGCGTCGCCATGGGGCGCGCCGATTAGGGGCGGGGCAACCGTGTGTCGATATAATTCAGCTTAACCCGGGGTAAGGCGAAGCAGGCGGCCTTTGCCGCTGCCGCGACCGTCCTCCAGCACCCAGATCGCCCCGTCGGCTGCCTCGACCACTTCGCGCAGGCGCTTCTCGAACGCGTGGCGACCCTCTTCGCGGGCGGTTTCACCATCGAAACTGACGCGGACGAGGCCCGAAGGCTTCATCGCTGCGATCACTGCCTGCCCCTGCCATGCCGTGAACAGGTCGCCGCGATAGATGATCATGTCGCCCGGCGCGATCACCGGGTTCCAGCTGATTGCGGGGGCAGCCAGATCGGGCCGGGTCGAATGCGGGGGAATGTCCTTCCCGTCGTAATGCTCGCCCTCGGAGACCAGCGGCCAGCCGTAGTTGGCGCCGGGCTTGACCAGGTTGATCTCGTCACCGCCAGCAGGGCCGTGCTCGATGTTCCACAACCCGCCTTCAGCATCGAACGCGAGGCCGAGCGTGTTGCGATGGCCCCAGCTCCACAGCTCGGGGTTGGCGGGCAGGGGATTGCCTGCCGCCGGGGTGCCATCGAGGTTGAGCCGGACAATCGAGCCGAGGTTGTTGGTGGTATCCTGTGCCGGATCCATCTTCTGCCGGTCGCCGCTGGCGATGTAGAGGTGCTGCCCGTCCGGGCTTACCGCGATACGGTGCGAATAGTGCCCGCGCCCGGTGACCTTGGGCTGGCGCCAGATCACGGTCAGGTCTGTGACTGCGCATTCATCCGCTGTGTCGCATCGCAACGTCCCGCGCCCCACCGCCGCGCCGCGGGTATCGTTGTCGCCCGCCTCGGCCCAGCTGAGGTAGATCGTACGGCTCTCAAGCGTGGGCGCACTTTCGCCCGGGAGAAACGCGACATCGCCCAAGCCGCCTTGGCCGCCGTAATCGACCTTGGGCAGACCGCTGACCGTAACCAGCTTGGGAGAACCCGTGCTGGTGTCGACGATCTTCGCCGTCCCGGCCTTCTCCGTCACCAAGAGCAGGGGCGTGCCGGGGATGAACGCCGCCGCCCACGGCTCGGCAAAAGTGCCGTAGTCCTGCGCTATCAGGCTTTCGTCGGTGGTCGCAGAGACTTCGCTTCCGGCCGTGGTTTCCCCGACTGCGCCGGTGCCGCAGCTTGCGAGGGCCAGGGCAAGGGCGGATAGCGAGGGCGAAAGGATTCGATGATTGGGCATACGCGTGAGAACTCCTGAATTTCAATCCGGATCCGCAACCGTAACCATCGGCGTGGACGAAGCCGGGCGCGGTCCGCTGGCAGGGCCGGTTGTGGCGGCGGCGGTGGTGCTTGGCAAACATGCTCCGGCGGGTCTGGCGGATTCCAAGCAGCTGTCGGCCAAGCGGCGCGCGGTGCTCGATGAGGGCATTCGCGCCACCTGCCTGTGGGCGGTCGGTGTCGTCGAGGCCGAGGAGATCGACCGGCTCAACGTGTTCGGCGCGACCATGCGGGCGATGACGCTGGCGGTGGCGGGGCTGTGCGGGGAGGCGGGCATCGCTCCCGAAGAAGTGCTGATTGACGGCAACAAGACCCCGGCCGGGCGCGAGGCCGGCTGGTGCTGGCCCGCGCGCGCGATCGTGGGTGGCGACGCGCTCGAACCGTGCATCTCCGCCGCCTCGATCGTGGCCAAGGAATGGCGCGACCGGATCATGCTGGATGCCGCTGCGCGCTTTCCGCACTACGGCTGGGAGCGGAACAAGGGCTATCCCACGCGCGATCATCTGGCGGCGCTGGAGCAGCATGGGCCGTGTCCGCTGCACCGGAAGAGCTTCGGTCCGGTGGCGCAGCTCATTCTGATCTAGGCGAGGATTTCGCGCGCTTCGGTGGCGATGACGGTGCTGATCGCGCGGTAGGCCTCGGCATAGGCGGCACCGCTGCGCCAGCAGGCCGCGATCATGCGCTCGGCCCGCCAGTCAGCGACGGTGAAGCGTTTGACCATCTGTTCCTCGGGCGCTTCGGACCGCAGGTACAGTTCGGGCAGCAAGGCAAGGCCGAGGCCCGATCCGGCCATCTGCCGCACGCTGTCGAGGCTGGTCCCTTCGTAGTCGCGCAGCAGTTCGGCCCCGAGTTCGGCGCACACCGCCTCGGTCTGGCGGTGGAGGTGATGCCGCCGGTCGATGCTGAGCACGGGCACGCCCGCCAGGTCGGCGGCGCGCTGCGGCTTGCGGGCAAGGGCAGGGTGGTCCGGCGCGCCCACGAGATGGAGCGGCTCGCTGAACAGCGGGGTGACTTCCAGATCGCTGGCGGCAAAGGGTAGCGGGGCCAGCATCATGTCGATTTCGCCCCGACGCAGCTCGGCCAGCTGTTCGTCAGGAATGCCCTCGCGGATATAGAGCCGCAGCGAGGGATGGTCGCGGTGCAGGCGGACGATCGCGGTCGGCATGAGATAGGGGCCGAGCGTGGGGGAAACCCCCAGCCGGATGGTGCCGGCAATCCCGCTGCGGCTGCGCTCGGCCGCCTTGCGGATCTCGCCGACCTCGGCCAGCACGCGGCGCGCGCGGTCGGCGATCTCGCGCCCGGCCGGGGTCAGCCGGATCGGCTTGCTCCGCTCGACCAGGACTACACCCAGACGCGCCTCCAGCTCCTTCAGTTGCTGGCTCAGCGTCGGCTGGGTCACGTTCACCGCCGCCGCCGCCTCGCCGAAATGGAGGGTGTCGGCGAGAGTGGTGAGGTATTCGAGCTGGCGCAGGCTGGGCATGATAGAGACTATCTATCGAAAAGGCACATAACTTCCAATTGGAATTATCGCGCACGCACCGGCACATTGCTCTGCAACAGGGGCCAACCCTGGAAGAGGAGACCATGATGCAGGCCCAACTCGACAGGTTGATCCGCCGTCACCGACGGCTGGACCGGCTGATCGACACCAGCAAGTCTGCAGGCAAGCAGGCGGACGTGAAGGTGCTCAAGCGCCTGCGCCTGCGCCTGAAGGACAGGATCGAAGAACTCCGGCGGCGTGCCCATCCCGTAACGCGCTGACGGATATGCGGCGCGCGGGGCCTTCCCATCCCCCCAACCCACCCCGCGCGCCGCACACCCCCGGGATACCCATCCTCTCCCTGGGCGGGCCGCCCCCATTCCCGGCCCGCCCTTCTTTTTTGGAACCGGACCGGCCCTGCACGATTGTGAGACCTGCATGACCCAACCCGCCACCGCCGCAGCACGCCCGGCTCCCGCCCAGATCGCCTTCGCCGCCGCCCGCGCCATGCGTGAGTTCCTGCAGCAGGAAAGCGCGGGCGGGATCGTGCTGATGGTCTCGGCGCTGCTGGCGCTGGTGCTGGCCAATTCGGCCTTCTCCGGGGCCTATTTCGGCGCGCTCGACACCGAAGTGGCGCTGACGGTGGGCGGGGCAGGGATCGTCAAGCCCGCGCTGCTGTGGATCAACGACGGGCTGATGGCGCTGTTCTTCTTCCTCATCGGGCTCGAAGTGAAGCGCGAGGTGCTGGAAGGCCAGCTGTCGAGCTGGCAGCAGAGCTCGCTGCCGCTGTTCGCGGCGATTGGCGGGATGGCGCTGCCCGCGTTCGTCTTCCTCGGCGTGAACCTGCAATATCCGGAAAACCTCAACGGCTGGGCGATCCCCGCCGCCACCGACATCGCCTTCGCGCTCGGCGTGCTCGCGCTGCTCGGCAGCCGGGTTCCGGCGGCGCTGAAGGCGCTGCTGCTTGCCATCGCCGTGATCGACGACATCGGCGCGATCGCGATCATCGCGCTGTTCTACACCCCCGGGGTCGAGACGACGATGCTGGCGATGGCTGCCGGAATCCTCGTTGTCCTTGCCCTGATCGGACGGGCACGGGTGAGCACCTCGATCCCCTACATCGTGCTCGGCGCGGCGCTGTGGTTCTTCGTGCTCAAGTCGGGTGTCCATGCGACGCTCGCCGGGGTGGCGCTGGCGATGACCGTGCCGCTCTACGACCGTACCGGTGACCCGGTGCTGGAGCGGATGGAGCACGCGCTGCACCCGTGGGTCGCGTTCATGGTCGTGCCGATCTTCGCGCTCGCCAATGCCGGGGTCAGCCTTGCCGGGGTCGAGCC
>JAHDXX010000226.1:3386-4611 GCA_023384025.1 Sphingomonadaceae bacterium | reverse complement strand
TCTTGGCCTTTTCAAGGACCTTGCGACGCAACTGGGCAAAGTCTGCATACACGTCTGGATCAATCCCCAACCCAGCACGCAGTTCAGTTAGGTCAGTCTTCCAGACTGCCTGGCGGCGATGCAATCGCAACGAACCGATCTCATAGAGTCGCAGCGCGTAGTTTGACCTGAAACCCAAAACTGCCTGACGGTTCATCACCGCATAGGACTCAGACTCCTTGATCAGCTTCCGAGCCCAGGGAGTGAACTCCCATTCAATCCAGCCTTCATCAACCGAGCCGTCGTCATCGACCTCTTCACGCGACAGCTGTATCAAAGGAAATCGGGTCACCGCCTTCTTGCCGCGCCATGACCGATCATCATGCGAGAAAAGCGTGCGATGCAACTCTTCGAGCATATCTCCGATGCGTTCATTGCCCTTATGCCCGCGTCGGACATCCGCCTTGCGCATCCGATGCCGCCGATCCTCCCAAGCATCGGCACCTGCGGCCAATATCATCAGCGCCAAAAGCCGGGAAGCCGTAAGACTGAGCGAATGACCTTTGACAAACCGAACTTCAACTAGGTCACCTGGCTTGACGAACTCGTCGCCATTCTTCGCTGCCACAGCCCGAGCTACCTTCATGGCACGACCGGTTTGCTGCTCCTCTTCGGAAGCAGTCCTCAGCCCAACCAGAAAAGCTTCAGCACCTTGATTCATCGGCGCCGATAATCTTATCCTGACCTCTCATGTCAAGCGCGGTCAGCTTTTCACCCCCAAAGAGTCAGGATAGTCATCCGGCGCGACTCGGCATGAATCCTCAGATTCGTCAATTCACTGCCGAAAAGCCCCTCAATGAATCAAATCGCGCAACAAACAGCGGAAAATCAGCCCCACACGATCAAAAATTACACCCACAATCAACTCCCCCAAGCGGTCAGGATAGCCCCCGAAAGGTCAGAATTCACCCCCCGATAAGTCAGGCAACAGCCCCCAACAGGTCAGTCGAAAGCCCCCACACGGTCAGGCAAATTGCCCTTTTATCTTGTAGTTCCAGATGCTTGCGGGCGCTGAATCTAGAATCATTTAGAATCTAGAATCACCCCGCGCGGAGCGCGGGCGTGTTTAAAGATATGATTTTTGAAGGGGAGGGGGATCGTGCTTCGATTGCATGGCCCTCGTTTGCAACAGACCCACATCAGAGCTGAAAGCCCTGGTCAGCCGTTTGGGCGGCACCTGGTCCGG
>JAHDXX010000226.1:0-3376 GCA_023384025.1 Sphingomonadaceae bacterium | reverse complement strand
ATGCCGACCGAACGCCATCGCTGTCGATCCGGCAGGGTGATCGCGCCATTCTCGTTACCTGCCATGCAGGTTGCGACCGTATGGACGTGTTGCGGGCCATTGGCCGAATCACACGAATCCCACATTTCGATCCGGCCAAGATCGAGCGGACTCCGGCAAGCTCGGGAAACGCCTTCCTCAAGATCTGGCGCGAGGGTCGTGCCATCGAGGGCTCGCTGGCCGAACGTTATGTCCGCCAGGTTCGTGGCATCGGCGGCGTACTCCAGGACCTGCGTTTCCATCCACGGTGTCCGAGAGGGCAGGGGGCTTTAGCTCGATTCGAACCGGCGTTGCTGGTCGGGATGCGCCGCGACGGTGATCTTGCTGCGATCCAGCGGATTTTCCTCGATCCACGGACTTGCACCAGCACCGCCAAACTCTGCCTTGGCCGAGCTATCGGATCCGCATGGACCAACGGCACACATGGAAATGTTCTCGGCCTGTGCGAAGGATTCGAGACCGCGGCAGCCTTCACCAATCTTGTCGGCATCAAGGCTTGGGCGAGCATGGGCGCGAAGCGGTTTCATCAGCTGACCATTCCGCGAACCGTTGAGCGGCTGATCCTGCTCGCTGACCACGATGCGGAAGGGCACCGCGCGGCGAGCCGAGCCCTTGTCGCCTACTCCCGGCCAGGACTTGCCATCGAGACCTGTTGGCCTCCACGCGGCGCGAACGACTGGGCCGATCTTCTGAAGCGGTGAGGGGAGGGGGGCAGAAGGGATGGGCCAGTCCGGCCCATTGCCTTGAGGGGACCCGCTCCATGACCGTCACGATCTCGCGCGCCGATGCCATTCTTTCCGCCGCCCGCACGATTGCCGCCAAGCTGCTGTTGGCCGTACCCATCGATCGCGCCGCGCTCAGCGAAGCGATGACCGAAGCCTGCGGCGGCTCCGATGCCGACGGATTCTGGCAGCAGCGCGACAGTTTCGAGGCGCTTGAAGCCGCAGTAGTGCACGCCGTGCCGGAGCTGATCCGGGGTTGCGACGCTGGCGCTGCCATCCGCGCGCTCGAAGTCCTGTCGCGCGAGCTTCCCACTCATACCGTGCGCAGCGAGAGCCAGATCGCCTTCCAGCAATTCTCGACCCCGCCCGCGCTGGCCATGCTCGCGGTTCACCTCGCTCAGCTTTCACCCGACGATGTCCTGCTCGAACCGAGCGCGGGAACTGGTGTCCTGGCGATGCTGGCGCAGCCCCATGTCGATAGGCTCATGCTCAACGAGCTCGAACCGACCCGGGCAGAACTGCTCGAAGGCCTGTTTCCGGGCGTTCCGGTAACCCGGCATGATGGTGCGAAGCTGAGCGCACTGTTTGTCGGGGCGCAACGACCGAGCGTCATTCTCGTGAATCCACCATTCTCGGTCTCGCAGTCGCGCGGCGAGGATCCCAACACGGCAGCCCGGCATTTGCGCTCCGCCCTCGATTTCCTGCGCCCTGGCGGCCGGATCGTCGCGATCATGCCCGACTGGTTCGCACCGACAGCGCGAGGCGGCGAGGCATTCCGCCATGCACTGCAAGGCGCGCGGGTCGTCCTCTCGCTTCGCCTCGACAAGGGCGGCTATGCCAAGCATGGCACTGGCATCGCGGTGCGGATGCTGGTGATCGACAAGGTCGCGGGCGATGGCGCGGTCTCGACGATCAACCGCCCCTCGGCAGGCGAGCTCCTCGCGGCTATCGTCTCAGTACCCCCTCGCATGCCGCTGCGCGGAGCGCAGCAGCCGACTGTGCCTCGTGCGACCAAACTTGGGTTCTTCCGCTCGGTGAAGTCCGGACCGGCGCGTTCCGTTGTTGTCCGTGCTGCCCAGACCAACGAAGTGAGACCAGTCGCTTACGAGGCGCTGGGCGACCCAGCGCCCATGGGCGAGCAGCGCGGGGTCTATGCCGATTACCGGCCCTCTCGCATCGTACTCCCCGAAGCAGGCGAACACCCGACCCACCTCGTCGAATCCGCCGCCATGGCCTCGATCGCCGCGCCAAAACCGCAATATGTGCCGCACTTACCCGAACGCACGGTCACCGCGCGCTTGCTTTCGGCCGCCCAGCTCGAGACCGTCATCTATGCAGGCGAGGCCTGGTCGCGCGATCTGCAGGGCCGGTTCAGCCATCCTGCCGGCGAGGTGGCCCTGAAGGAAGACCCCGACGGCCAGCTCTATCGCACTGGTTTCTTCCTTGGCGATGGCACCGGAGCGGGGAAGGGCAGGCAAGCGGCAGCCTGCATTCTCGATCAGTGGCTCAGGGGCAATCGCCGCCATCTCTGGACTTCGAAAAACGCACCGCTGCTTGAAGACGCGCAGCGCGACTGGTCGGCGATCGGCGGCCTGCCTGCCGATATTCTCGACATCTCGCGCTGGAAGATCGGCGAGGAAATCACCGCGCCCGAGGGCATCCTGTTCGTGCCCTACGGCACACTGCGCTCATCGCGCATCGAGGACACGCGGCTCGACCAGATCGTGCGCTGGGCAGGCGCTGACTTCGAAGGCGTGATCGTTTTCGACGAGGCCCACGAAATGGGCGGTGTCGCTGGCGGGGAAGGGGCGCTGGGTCAGAAGGAAGGCTCGCTCCAGGGCATCGCCGGAGTGCTGCTGCAAAACACCTTGCCGCGCGCCCGGGTGCTCTACGCTTCGGCCACCGGTGCTTCGGACGTCAACAACCTCGCCTACGCGGTGCGGCTCGGCCTGTGGGGACCGGGCACTGCCTTTGCCACGCGCGAGCAGTTCATCAGCGAGATCCGCGACGGCGGCATTGCTGCAATGGAGCTGGTGGCGCGCGATCTCAAGGCATCGGGATTATACCTTGCCCGGGCGCTGAGCTTTGCTGGCATCGAGTACGATATCCTGCGTCACGAGCTGACCCCAGAGCAGATCGCGATCTACGACACCTATTCGCAAGCCTGGACGATCATCCACCAGAACCTCGAGGCCGCGCTCGAACTCACCGGGATTGTCGATGGCCTTGAAGATCGCACCTTGAACAGCGGCGCCAAGGCTGCGGCGCGCAGCAGGTTCGAGGGCACCAAGCAGCGCTTCTTCAGCCAGGTGCTGCTGTCGATGAAGCTGCCATCGATCTATCCGGCAATCGACGAGCATCTGGCACAGGATGAAAGCGTCGTCGTGCAGCTGGTCAGCACGGCGGAATCGATCCTCAACCGGCGGCTGAACGAGCTTGAACCAGAGGAACGCGAGACGCTCGACATAACAACCGACTGCAAGGAATATGTCGTCGACTACCTTGGGCGTGCCTTTCCGACCCGGCAGATGGAAGAGTACGTCGACGAGCTCGGCGATGTCCGCTCGCGCCCGATGTTCGACGATGCCGGCAACCCCGTTATCAATCCCGAGGCT
>JAHDXX010000225.1 GCA_023384025.1 Sphingomonadaceae bacterium | reverse complement strand
GAGGCGGAGAGTGTTGATCGCAACATTGCCGAGCGCGATGGTCGGCTGTTTGCAACCATAACGCAGCGTCAGGCCGACCTCGCCAAGACCGAGCAGGAGGCTCTTGCCGGGTTTGAACAGCGACTTGCGGCACTGGACGCCATGCTCGCAGAACGGCGCGCGTCTCTGGCCGAGCAGTCGGAAGCGCTGGGCATGCAGGGCGAGACTGTCTCGGAGCGTCTTACCGAGCTGCGTGAGCAGATGGCCGCTGTTGCCGAAACCGGCGAAGCGACCGAACGGCGCCTTGCCGCTGGCGTCGCCGCACTTGCTGAGAAGTTGCTGGAAGGACGAAACCTGCTCTCAGGCACCGAAGAGCAGGTCGAGGAACTGACGGAGGCCAGTGTGCGGTTGCTGGAGCTCATTCAAGCTGCCGCCCAGCACACCCGCAGCGAATTGCCTGGGGCACTGGAGAGCGCGGAAACCCGCCTTGCACGGCTGCAAGAGCAAGGCACGGAAATTTCGGCATTGCTGGGCGATGCGGCAAGCAAGAGCGCTGACCTGTCGGCCTACGTGATTGCCGCACGCGACGACAGTGTGGGCGCAGTAGACAAGATCCTGGCGCTGCAATCAGTGCTGGGCAAGAACACCGCGTCCGAACTGGGCCGCATTGCCCAGTTGCGGACCGGCATCGAAGAGGCGCGATCCGACACACAGTCACTTGCGACCGAAGCCATCAGTGCCTTGCAGGATTCCATCTCTCTGCTGGAAGACAAGGCTCGAGCAGCGGCTCAGTCGATTGATGCGACCAGTGCTGCCTCGGTGCAGGAACTTGCCGAAACCATCGCAACCCGGTCGCAGTCGGCGATAAGCCGGGCACTGGCCGAAGGGGCGGAAGGTGCGCTTGCCGAACTGGAAGTGGCAGCTTCGAGAGCAAGTACGGCCGGGCGCGAAGCAACGGTCAGCCTGCGTGACCAGCTCTCCCGGGTTAACGAGTTGGCGAGCAATCTCGAATCGCGCGTCAACCGCGCGAGAGAACTCGCGGAAGAACAGGTTGACCGTGATTTCGCGCGCCGGGTCGCGCTGATTTCCGAGGGCCTGAATTCGACGGCAATCGACATCAGCAAGGTCATGGCAACCGACGTCAGCGATACAGCGTGGACTGCCTATCTCCGGGGCGACAGAGGCATTTTCACCCGTCGTGCCGTGCGCCTGCTGGATAATACCGAGGCGCGCGAAATCGCCGAGCTTTACGACGCCGACCCCGATTTCCGCGAGAATGTGAGCCGCTATATCGCCGATTTCGAGCACATGCTGCGGACCTTGCTTTCGACCCGGGATGGCAAGGCGGTCAGCGTCACACTGCTGAGTTCCGATATGGGCAAGCTCTATGTTGCCCTCGCCCAGGCGATCGAGCGGCTGCGGACCTAGTCAGAGGTAATTGGTCACATCGAGATCTTCGACGGTGACCCACTGATAGCTGTAATTTGCCACATAAAGCCCGGTCAGCAGGGCGGCCAGAATGGTCGCCCGCACCAGCACCCGTTTTGGCCGGAAATTGACCGGTGCGCTGTCTGCCTGGCCTGGCACTTTAGCCACCCCCGCCTCGTCGGCGGTCTTGATGCCGAATGGCAGCATCAGGAATGCGCACATCACCCAGACGAGGAAATAGATGGCAACGATCGAAGTCCAGTTCACGTTATGCTTCCCTTGGCAGGATGACCATGACCTGCGGCTTCTTTCCTGACCAGCGCTGCGCAGCGCGCCGGGCTGCCAGACGGGCAGCCTCGTGCACTTCGGCCCGGTCATTCGCCGCTTTCCCACGCAGCTTGCCGATTGCGGCGGTGACGTCCTGCTCTGCTTCGCCGACAAACTGGTCGTAGTCTTCCACCAGCGGGAGCCCGAGTGCGCTGACCTGGACCCTTCCGCCGCGCTCCAGAGAGACCACCACGACGCCATTGTGCGCGAGCCGCCGCCGCATCACGATGGAATCACCGTCGGCGGGCACGATCATGTCGCCATCCAGCACCAGACGCCCCGCTTCGATTTGGGCAATCCGCTCGGGCTTGCCCGGCGCAAGACGGACAATATCGCCATTCTTCTGCACGACTGCGGAGGGGATGCCCGCTGCCCGGCCCACCCGGGCCTGCTCCTGCATATGGCGCATCTCGCCATGGACGGGGACCAGCAGTTCCGGGCGCAACCAACCGTAGAGTGCCTCCAGCTCCGGTCGACCGGGGTGCCCCGAGACGTGGATAGGGGACTGACGATCGGTGACCATAACGATGCCGCGCTCGGCGAGCTGGTTCTGGACGCGGCCGATAGCCAGCTCGTTTCCTGGGATCTGCCTGCTGGAAAAAAGCACCACGTCGCCTGCGACCAGTTCGATCGGGTGGCTGTTGTCGGCAATCCGGGCGAGCGCGGCACGCGGTTCGCCCTGTCCGCCGGTCGCAATGATCAGCACCTCGCCGCGCGGCAGCGCCATCGCGGTGTCGAAATCGACAGTGTCCGGAAAATCGGTGAGATAGCCATTGTCCTGCGCTACCTCGATGATCCGGTCGAGCGAGCGTCCGGCGACACACAGTTGCCGGCCGGTTTCGCGGGCGACCTCGCCGAGGGTCTGGAGCCGGGCGACATTGGAGGCAAAGGTGGTCACCAGCACGCGCCGACCGGTGTGGCGGCGGACCTCATCCATCAGTGCCTGATAGACGGCCCCTTCCGATCCACTCGGGTTCGGGTTGAAAACGTTGGTGGAATCGCACACCAGCGCCAGAACCCCGTCGTCACCGATTGCGGTCAGCTCTTCCTCGGTAGCCGGCACACCGATAATGGGGTCCTCATCGAGCTTCCAGTCGCCGGTATGGAAGACCCGCCCGTAAGGCGTGTCGATCACCAGCGCGTTCCCTTCGGCGATCGAGTGCGCCAGCGGGACATAGCGCACGCTGAAATCGCCCAGGCGCAGCGTCGGATCATCATCGGTGATGATGTTGAGTTCGACGCTGTTGGCCAGCCCGGCTTCCTCCAGCTTGCGCATGACAAGATCGGCGGTGAACGGGGTGGCGTAAAGCGGCACGCCCAGCTCTTCGGCGAAGTACGGCACTGCGCCGATATGATCCTCGTGGGCATGGGTCAGCACCACACCAAGCAGATCCTTGCGCCGGTCCTCGATGAAGGCGAGGTCGGCAAAGGCCAGTTCGGTGCCGGGATATTCGTTCGCGCCGAACGTCATCCCGAGATCGACCATCAGCCACTTGCCGTTGCAGCCGTAGAGGTTGACGTTCATCCCGATCTCGCCGCTGCCACCCAGCGCCAGGAACAGCAGCTCGCGTTCGGGAGTGAAATCCTTCTTCATCGGCTCGCGCGCTCGGCCAGCAGTGCGAGGCCGTCCAGCGTAAGATCCGGGTCGACCGCGCTGAACATCCTGGTGTGCTTGTCGAACAGGATGGCGAGCCCGCCGGTCGCAACCACTTGCGCCGGGCGGCCGATCTGCTGCCGCATCCGCTCGATCAGCCCTTCCATCATCGCGATATATCCCCAGAACACCCCGATCAGCATCTGGTCCTCGGTATTGCGACCGATCACGTTGTCGCTCTCTGGCGAGCGAATGGCGATGCGCGGCAGCTTGGCCGTATTGCCGACCAGCGCATCCAGCGACAGGTTGATCCCGGGGGCAATGATCCCGCCTTTGTAAGCGCCGTTGAAATCCACCGCATCAAAGGTCGTCGCGGTGCCGAAGTCGACCACGATCTTGTCCCCCGGGTACTTGGCGTGGGCGGCGATGGTATTGAGCGCCCGGTCAGCGCCGAGCGACCTGGGCTGGTCGACATCAATCAGGAAGCCCCACTCCGCCGCGCCCTCGCCCGCGATCAGCGGGGTGATGTTGAAGTACTTCTCGCTGAGAACAGTGAGGTTGTGAATCGCGCGCGGCACGACTGACCCGATGATGATCTGTTTCACATCTTCTCGGGTATAGCCTTCGATCTGCAGCAGCTGGATCAGCCAGACTGCATACTGGTCACCCGTGCGGCGCGGGTCGGTAGCGATCCGCCAGCGGGCCTTGATCTCGCGACCATCAAACAGGGCAAAAACAACATTGGTGTTTCCAACGTCAGCGGCGAGCAGCATGGGTCAGGTCCTCGTGTCAGCCAGCATGACATCGCCGGCATGAATGGAACGGGTGGCACCATCGGCCAGCCGGAGCAAGAGCGAGCCGTCGGGTGCAAGCCCTGCGAACACGCCAGAGACAGGCTCCGCAGCACCATCATGAACCGTCAGGGGCGTCCCGTCCGGCAAGGCTGCGGCAGTCCATCGCCGGATCAGCGGCTCCAGCCCGTAAGTGCGCCAGCGCTCCAGCTCGCGATCGAACAGCCCCGCAAGCGTATCCGCAAACAGGTCGCGATCAGGCGCGGGGCCAAAGGCGGCAAACGATAGCGTTTCACGATCCGGGAGTTCAGGCGCAGTGGCGAGGTTGACTCCGATCCCGACAACCACGGCCTCGCCCTGCCCTTCCAGCAGGATGCCCGCCAGCTTGGCGCGGCCATAAAGCAGATCATTGGGCCATTTGAGCCGCAA
Organism: Sphingomonadaceae bacterium; assembly: GCA_023384025.1. GTDB lineage: Bacteria > Pseudomonadota > Alphaproteobacteria > Sphingomonadales > Sphingomonadaceae > 34-65-8. The sequence continues at coordinate 100 of JAHDXX010000225.1, read as the reverse complement.
CCGGCCGGGCTCGGGCACCAGCGACTGGGTTGCTTCATGCAAGGCAACGCCCGCCACCAGCGCAAGGGTAGGTGCAGGTGGATCGCTCGCCTGCCGATGG
>JAHDXX010000224.1 GCA_023384025.1 Sphingomonadaceae bacterium | reverse complement strand
GGATTGCCTGCTGGCTGGAGCCGCACTGGCGGTCGATGGTCACGGCCGGGGTCGACTGGGGCAAGAGCTTGCTGGCGAGCACGGCATTGCGCCCGACCTGCATCGCCTGCTCGCCCGCCTGCGTGACGCAGCCCATCACCACATCGTCGACCGCGTTGGGATCGATGCCCGAACGCTCGACAATCGCATCGAGCGACTTTGCCGCCAGATCGACCGGGTGCACCCCGGCCAGTCGGCCACCGCGCCGCCCGCCGGCGGTACGCACTGCTTCCACGATATAGGCTGTCGCCATCGGACATCTCCCTTCGGTTTCGATTTGCCACCCGCGTAGGCAGACCTTACGTTTGCGTCAACTGCCATTGTTGGGATGGACAGGCCTTGCAGCCCGTATCCCGGCGCATGGAACCCGATTCGCCATTTCCGGGCACCCAGCAGCGGTGTGGCGCAGGGGCCACAGTGCCCCGCGTTCCGGTTTCACAGGTTACAATCTCTTTGCATCGTGGACCAAAAAGGAGTGTGAGGGCGGCATCCGGCGGACCTTTTGCGAAGCTATGCCTCCATGGGGGGGATGCAGCATTAGCAATGGCCGGACAACCAAGGGGCCGATTTTGGCCCCGGGTCCGAACGTTAGAGTCTATCAAGGGGACTTATCCAATGAAGCTCCAGAATCAGTTGAAGCTGGCAGCGGCACCGGTTGTCATCGCGCTCGCGATGACGTCGATGCCCGCCTTCGCCCAGGATGTGGGCGGAGATGCCGAAGCCGAGGAAAGCGGCACGCCGATCATCGTGACCGGTACCCGTATCCGTCAGCCGAACCTCGAGTCGGCCAGCCCGGTTACCGTGGTGACCGCCGCCGAAGTGACGCAGACCGGTACCACCCGCGTGGAAGACCTGGTCAACTCGCTGCCGCAGGTGTTCGCTGCCCAGGGTTCGAACGTTTCGAACGGCGCGACCGGCGCTGCCACCGTCAACCTGCGTGGCCTCGGTTCCGAGCGTACGCTGGTGCTGATCAACGGCCGCCGCCTGCTTCCCGGTGACCCGGGCACCTCGGCTGCCGACTTGAACGCAATCCCGGCGGCCATGATCGAGCGTATCGACGTGCTGACCGGCGGTGCTTCGTCGGTGTACGGCGCTGACGCTGTGTCGGGCGTTGTCAACTTCGTGATGGACACCGATTTTGAAGGCTTCAAGATCGACGCCAACTACGGGGTCTACAACCACAACAACCGCAATGCCGATCGCTACACCACGCCGATGGATCAGCGCGGCTTCGGTTACCCGCGCGGTACCGTCACCAATGGCGGCACCTTCGATGCCACCCTGGCGTTCGGTTCGAGCTTCGACGATGGCCGTGGCCGCGTGTCCGCCTATGTCGGCTACCGCAAGGTCAACGCGGTCCGTCAGGACACCCGCGACTACAGCGCGTGCGCTCTCTCGGGCCGCACCAAGGCCCAGGTTGACGCCAACGGCCAGCTCTACACCTGCGGTGGTTCGGCAACTTCGCCGCAGGGCACCCTCTTCGTGTTCGACAGCGACCAGATCGCTTCTTCGTTCACGTCGACGATTGCCCAGTTCGGCCCGAACCGCACCCTGCTGCCCGGCTTCACCGCGTTCAACTTCGCGCCGCTGAACTACTTCCAGCGTCCGGACGAGCGCTACACCGCCGGTGTGTTCGCCGACTATGAAATCAGCGACGCGCTGAACCCCTACATGGAGTTCATGTTCATGGACGACCGCACGGTCGCCCAGATCGCTCCGTCGGGCAACTTCGGCAACACGCTGTCGATCAACTGCGACAACCCGCTGCTTGGCGCGGGCCAGCGCGCCGTGATCTGCGACAACGAAAACCTGCTCGTCAGCCCGGCCCCGGGTGATGCGTTCTTCGTCGTCGGCAATGCCGCTGCTGAAAACGCTGCCCGTACTGCGCGCAACATCGGTGAACCGCTGCTCGGCCTCACGCCGTTCAACTTCATCGATCCGTCGACCGGCGCGACCTACAACCGCGGCTTCGCGCAGATCCTGCGTCGTAACGTTGAAGGCGGCGGCCGTCAGGACGATCTGCAGCACGTCAGCTACCGTGCCGTGATCGGTGCGCGTGGCGACATCAGCCCGGCCTGGTCGTATGACGCGTACTATCAGTATGGTCGCACGAACTATTCGCAGACCTACCTGAACGACTTCTCGGTAACCCGCCTCGGGCGTGCGCTGGACGTCGTGACTGGCCCGAACGGGACCCCGGTGTGCCGTTCGACGCTGGACGGGACCGACCCGAACTGCGTGCCGTGGGACATCTTCTCACCCGGCACGGTCACCCCGAGCGCTGCGGCTTCGGCATACCTGTCGACCCCCGGCTTCTCGCGCGGGATCGTCAGCCAGCAGGTCCTGTCGGGCTACCTGTCCGGTTCGCTTGGCGAATACGGCCTGAAGACCCCGTGGTCGGATGATGGCATCAGCGCGGTGTTCGGTGCGGAATACCGCAAGGAACGTCTTGAGTTCGTTTCCGACGTCGCTTTCCAGACCGGCGACCTTGCTGGCCAGGGCGCCCCGACCGTTCCGGTCAGCGGTTCGTTCAACGTGACGGAATTCTTCACCGAAGTCGAACTGCCGATCGTGCGTGACGGCTTCCTGAAGGACTTCACCGTCAAGGGCGGCTACCGCTATTCGGACTACAGCACCGGCGCGACCACCGACACGTACAAGATCGAAGCCGAACTGGCTCCGACCTCGGACATCCGGTTCCGCGGCGGTTACAACCGCGCTGTTCGTGCACCGACCGTGCAGGATCTGTTCGCACCGCAGCGCGTCGCGCTTGACGGTTCGACCGACCCGTGCGCCGGCTTCGCGATCACCGCGGCCGACACTGGCTGTCTTGCCCAGGGTCTGTCGATCGGCCAGGTCGTCGCTGCCAACCCGGCGGCGCAGTACAACGGCCTGATCGGTGGTAACCCGAACCTGGTGCCCGAAGTTGCCGACACCTACACCGTCGGTGTGGTGCTGACCCCCGGGTTCATCCCCGGATTGGTGGCCAGCGTCGACTACTTCGACATAGCGGTGAATGGCGCCATCGGCGGCATCGGGGCCGACACCATCGTCGGGATCTGCACGGACACCGCCGATCCGTTCTTCTGCAGCCTCGTCAATCGTGACGCTTCGGGGTCACTGTGGCGTTCCTCGGGCGGCTTCGTAAGGAACCTTCCGCAGAACATCGGTGGCGTGAGCACCAAGGGTGTCGACGTCAACGTCAACTACACCACCGAAATCGGCGACGTCGGCCGTCTCAGCCTGAACTTCGTCGGGACCTACCTCGACCAACTGGGCAGCGACACTGGTGCAGGTAACCCGTCGACCTTCGACTGCGTCGGTCTCTACGGCAACGTCTGCGGCTCGCCGAACCCGAAGTGGCGCCACCAGGCCCGCGTCAGCTTCGACCTGCCCAACGGCATGGGTGCGTCGGTCCGCTGGCGGTACTTCGACGGGGTGACCCTCGACGCAGTCGAAGCGAACCCGAACCTGTTCAACGGTTCGAACACCGGCCCTGCGCCGGGTGGCGTTGCCCGTCCGGGTCTCGCCGGGTTCGGCTCGGTGAACTACTTCGACCTTGCCCTGACCTGGGACATTGGCGATCACTACAAGTTCCGCCTCGGCGCGAACAACCTGCTCGACAAGGCTCCGCCGACGACCGCTTCGCAGGCTTGCCCTGCCGGTCCGTGTAACGGCAACACCTTCGCGCAGGTCTATGACGCGCTGGGTCGTTACCTCTACGCCGGTGTGACGCTGGAATTCTAAGCGTCACTTCGAACGAGACAGGAATGGCGGGCCTTCGGGTCCGCCATTTTTGTTTGCGGCGCTGACAGCGCTGCGGCTAGGCGACCGGCAAGGAGCAGTTCCGGGTGAACCACGAACAGGCCATGACTGCCGCGGCGCAATTGCCGGTCGGCGATCCACAGGCGTTCTTTGCCGCCGCAGTCGCGCTCGTGCGCGAGGACTACCCCGAACTCCTGCTGCCCCATGCCCGCGCCATGGCGGAGCGGCACAGCAATGACGCCCGCCTGTGGCAGGTGCTAGGCCTCGCCGCCCGAGGCTGCGGCGAAAGCGGCACGGCCCTTGCCGCGTTCTCCCGTGCAGCCAGCCTCGCACCGCGCGATGCGCTGATTGCCCATTCCCACGCCCGCGCCACTCTGGAAGCGGGCAAACCGGCGGCCCACCTGTTCGAGCAGGCCTTCCGCCTTGCCCCCAATGACGGCTCTGTCCTGGTCGGCAGGCTTGCAGCCCGGGTCAGCGAAGGCGAAGCCGAACGCGGCGCGCGGGAGATGATCGAGCTGCTCCGCCGCAATCCGCTCTGGCTCGATGGCCACCTCGCCCTGGCGAAGGTACTCGGCCAGCTTGGCCATGACCCCGGCCGGATGCTCGGCGAGGCCCTGCAGGCCCAGCCCGGGCAGGACATGCTGCTCCAGGCGCTGGTCCGCACCAGGATCGAAGGTGGCGACTTCGAAGGTGCTGCCTCCGCGCTCGTCGCCGCCCGGTCAGCGCTTGGCAGCTTGCCCTGGATCATCCTGCAGCAGGCGCATGTCGAATCCGAACGCGGCCAGATCGCCCAGGCAGACCGGCTGTTCGATGCGGCCGGATCATCGCCCGACACCGCCGCAACCGGCTTGCTT
>JAHDXX010000223.1:2167-4666 GCA_023384025.1 Sphingomonadaceae bacterium | reverse complement strand
CGGCAGCTCGACATTGATCGACACCCGGTCGGCATAGAGGCCCGCCTGGTGGACCAGCTCCGGGTCTGCCTCGGGGATGGTCTTCAAGTGGATGTATCCACGAAAATCGTTCTCTTCCCGCAGGATACGGGCGACTTCTACCAGCTGCTCCATGGTGTGGTTCGAGGACTTGACGATGCCGGAGGAGAGGAACAGTCCCTCGATATAATTGCGGCGGTAGAAGCTCAGCGTCAGGTCGACCACTTCCTGCGGGCTGAAACGGGCGCGATAGACGTTACTGCTCTTGCGATTCACGCAGTAGTGGCAATCGTAGATGCAGTGGTTGGTCAGCAGTATCTTCAGCAGCGAGATGCACCGGCCATCGGGAGCATAGGCGTGGCAGATCCCCATCCCCTCGGTCGAACCGATCCCTTTCCCGCCGAGCGAATTGCGTTTGCTGGTGCCCCACGAGGCGCACGAGGCATCGTATTTCGCCGCATCGGCAAGGATCGCGAGTTTCTGGAGCGTGGTTTGTTGCGACATTTGTTCCTTATATGTTCTCATGTCGGGTTCGCCAACAGGATTGTGCAGTGGCGCGCATCGGTGCATTGCGGACCGGGGAGATGATGATGGAAACCGCTGCCGCCCGCCCGCATGCCACATTGCGTCGCCTGGTCTGGATCGGCGCCGCCGCACTGCTCGCATTGCCTGCGATTGCCATGCTGTTCACGGCCGAGGTGAACTGGGGGCCGGAGGATTTCATGGTCGGCGGGGTGCTGCTGCTGGGCACGGCCTTCATGCTCGACCGGATTCTGGGCAGCGGCATGAGTCGGCGCACGATAGCGCTGGTGACGGGCGCGGTGGTACTGGTGCTGGCGCTGGTCTGGGTGGAGCTGGCGGTGGGGCTGGTTGGATCACCGTTGGCAGGGGACTAGGTTTTTGGTTCACACGAAGCCACGAAGAGGGCGGTTCTGACCGGCGCCGCAGGCGCACTGAATTTCATCCGTGCCGATAGCGCTGGCGCAGGAGATGAAAGGCGGCTGCGCCGCAAGCGAGACGCCTTCGTGGCTTCGTGTGAACCAAAAAACCCCTCACCCGCACAGCCCCTGCAGGAACCATTCGGGCATTCCGCCGCGCCCGTCTCCGGCAATACCAAGGCGGTAGATCCAGTAGCGTCGCCCTGCCCCGTCCTCGATCCGGTAGTAGTCGCGCAGCCGCGCGTGCCCGCGTTCGCGCCACCATTCCGGCGCGATCCGTTCCGGCCCCTCCACCCGGGCAACCTCGTGCACTTGCCCGCGCCAGCGGAACGCTTTCGGGTACCCGTCAGGGCTGGCGTAGAGCACCGCGATCGGTTCGGCCCGGTCGAGCAATTTCAACGGTCGGGCATGGAAGCGCAGCTGTTCCTGCATGGCCGGCTCCGGCGCGAGCGGGGGCTGCCAGCGCTGCGCGCGCTCGGGAATATGGCTCGCATGGAGCACCGGTCGACTGACCGCGCGCGGGCCAAGCCGCACCGAGAGCCGGTCGACCAACGCGGAAAGTGCAATGCCGTGCCGCTCCGCCGCAGCCTCGATATCGCCCTGCGCCATGGCCACCGGCGCGCACCAGCTGGCGCGCAGCCGGGCAAGCTCGATCCCGAGCCCGGCGTCGATATCGTCTAGCTTGCCGCCGAACAGGCGAACAAGATGGCCTGCATCGCGGCTGGCGGCGGCGAGTTCGAGCGCGCGCACGATCACTTCGCCATCGACCCGCCACAGCCCCAGCTCGAGCCGCCGCGCGCCCGCCCCGCGTGCCTCCAGCTCGCGCACCATGGCCTCGGCAAGGTCGGCCACGACCCGGTCGAGCAGGGTCCGATGGCGGATCGGCTCCATCAGCCGCCGCTGGACCAGCGGCAGATCGGGCGTGATAACCGGCAGCAATGGCTCCGGCACCCGGCCGAGCAGCTGGTCGAGCCGGACCAGCGGGTTGGCGCCGGGTGACTTGCGGTCGCGGAACCGGCGGGCCAGCGCCTCGCGCCCGATCCCGCCAAGATCGCCCAGGCGCTTGAGCCCGAGGCGGCGCAACACGGTAAGGACATCGTCATCGAGCCGCAGCGCGGCAACGGAAAGCTCGGCGAGTGGGGTCGGGATATCCTCCCCGGCACGGGGAGGCGGCAAGCCCGCAGGGCCTGACGGAGGGGGCCTGCCTTCACCACACCCCCTCCGGCCCGCCTGCGGCGGTCCACCTCCCCCAGAGGGGGAGGATTGAGGAAGGATCGCCCGCCCTTCCCCGTAATGCGCAAGTGCCCAGGCCGCCCCGGCTGTCGGCGCGATGGCCGCCCGGGCTGCGAAGCCGCGCCGGGCGAGTGAAGCCTCGACATCGGCCAGCAGCCGCGCCTCTCCGCCAAACAGGTGCGCGGCACCGGTGACATCGACCAGCAGGCCGTCAGGCGGATCGAGCGCGCTCCACGGCCCCCAGCGCTGCGCCCATAGCGCAAGCTTCTCCAGCGCATCACGATCCCCCGCCGGGTCGGACGGCACGGCG
>JAHDXX010000223.1:0-2157 GCA_023384025.1 Sphingomonadaceae bacterium | reverse complement strand
GCATCGGCCAACCGCGCCCCCGCCCGCGCGCCAGCTTCGCGTGCCACGCGGTTGGCGGCGTCGATGCGCGGGCCATGCGCGGTCTCGCTGACAAGAACGGTCGGCGCGGCGTCAGCCCCCTCGCCCGGCGCGCAGTCCTCAGCCTGCCGCCAGCGATCGAGCGCCAGCCGCGAAAGCCAGACCGACAGGATACGGCGTGCTGGCAGGGCGGACGGCAAGGATCTTTCTGTCATCATCGAGGGTCCATTCACCGGAGGGATGGTTGCGGGCGCGGAACAAGGCAGCGCGCCAGGCAGGGCGGCCCGGGGCGCGGGCATCCCACCGTGGCGGGGTAGACGGAGCAGCCGCAACCTCCCACCGCATCCGTGCCGACGACAGGTCGTGCGCGGCATCGAGCCGCACCAGCCACAACGGCACCCCGTGCTTTTCCGCCGCAAGGCTGAGGCGGCGCGAGGCGGTGAAATCGAGCGCACGCGGATTGCCCGCGATCTCGCCGATCACGCAGGCAAGGTCGCGGCAGCGCAGCCCCTCCTCCAGCGCGAACAGCGCGTCTTCCGGCTTGTCTGCCGCGACATGGATCAGGCGCCCCTGCAACCAGCCAGGCAGCCCGGCACGGCAGGGTCGCCCCCCGAGCCGCATCGCCGCCCGGTCCTGCACCCACAGCACGCTGCGACGGTCCTCCACCTCCGCCACCACACCGGGCGCAGCATTCAGCAGCGCATCGCGCGCAAGGGCAAGCGCCAGCCCCGCCCCGCTCGCCTCGCGCGAGGAAGCGAACACTTCGCTGTGACACGCCTTCTCGGGCAATCCGGGGCGCCACCGGGCAGCAGCAGCAGCGCGCGACAGGGTGTGGGCGGCAGGAACATACATGTTCCCTTTATGTTCCAACACGTGATGATTCGCAACGCCCTGTCAGGGCTGCCTCGCAAAAGGGCCCCGCAACGGAAAAGGGCCGCCCGATGGGGCGGCCCTTTCTCTTTTGGCTGGACGATCGCCGTCAGCTCTTCGGTTCGTCGATCGGCAGCATGGTTTCATGCCCCGCCACATCGTCGACCACTTCAACAATGCCCTTGCCCAGGTGGCTGCGGCTGCGGCCATAGGCGAAGTAGAACACCGCCCCGATCGCAGTCCACACCGGCAGCACGATCATCGCTTCGAACGGCAGGTTGAGGAACAGGAACAGGCATCCGGCAATCGTCAGCGGGCCGACGATGATCAGGCCCGGGACGCGGAACGGACGTTCACGGTTGGGCTCCTTGCTCCGCAGCAGCATCACCGCAATCGCCACCATGAAGAACGCGTAGAGCGTGCCTGCATTGGCGATGTCCGCCAGCTTGCCGACCGGCAGGAACGCGGCAGCAACAGCCACGGCAGCACCGGTCATCGCGGTAACGACGTAGGGCGTCTTCCACTTCGGGTGCACGGCGGCCAGCTTTTCCGGCAGCAGGCCATCGCGCGCCATCACGAAGAAGATGCGGGTCTGGCCGAACAGCAGGATCAGGATGACCGACGGCAGCGCCAGGAACGCGGCGATGCCGAGCATGTTGCCGATACCGGAGAACCCGATTTCGCGCAGCACATGGGCCAGCGCCTCGTTCGAGCAGACCAGCTGCCCCGCATATTCGGGCATGGCGCACTGGCGGGCGAGTTCTTCCGAACCGGCGGGGAACGGAATGCCGTTCGGCCCCATGATCGGCTGGCCACCAATGGTGCCGACCGCACCGGCGGCAACGAGGATGTAGAAGATGGTGCAGATCAGCAGCGAGCCGACCAGACCGATCGGCACGTTGCGCTGCGGGTTCTTGGTTTCCTCCGCCGCAGTCGAGACCGCGTCGAACCCGACATAGGCGAAGAAGATCGTCGCCGCCGCACCAACCGCGCCGATCCCGGTGCCGAAGCCTCCGAAGATCCCCGCAGGCAGGAACGGGTTGAACTTGTCCGGATCAAAATAGGCGCTGGTCAGCGTCAGACCGATAAAGGCGGTAAGCGCAGTGATCTTGATCGCCACCAGCACCGCGTTGACCCGGGCGCTTTCCGTGGTGCCGATCATCAGCAGCCAGGTAAAGAGCAGCGCAAAAACGAGAGCGGGCAGGTTGATCAGACCGCCATCGGCACCGCCCAGCGCCAGCGGACCGGCGCTAAACCAGGCTGGCAGGC
>JAHDXX010000222.1 GCA_023384025.1 Sphingomonadaceae bacterium | reverse complement strand
GATGTCTTCGGGATTGGCGCCGACATTGCCGATATGCGGGAAGGTGAAGGTGACGATCTGCGCGGCGTAGCTGGGATCGGTCATCACTTCCTGGTAGCCGGTCATCGCGGTGTTGAAGCACACCTCGCCGACCGCGCTACCGCTGGCGCCGAAGCCGCGACCCCAAAGGACAGTGCCGTCGGCCAGAACAAGGCAGCCGGTCGCGCCTTTTGGTTGCGCAGGCGAAGAGGCGGCAGAAGCCATAAGGGGCGCTCCGGTTACGGGTTTTCCAGCGATGCGTGCTAAGTCCCAGCCGCTAAGCCCCTCGTCCCCCCGCGTCAACCTATCGCTGGCGGTAAATTGCGGCTATCGGGCGCGCATTCGTAACCATCCACAGGAAAGCCCGTTTCGTCATGCTCCGCGACCAGATTAAAGCCGCCACCATCGCCGCCATGAAAGCCGGCGAGAAGGACCGCACCGCCGCGCTCCGCCTGATCGGGGCCAAGATCAAGGACCGCGACATCGAACTGCGCACCGGCAAGGCGCCCGATGATGATGACGCGATGGTGGTCGAAGTCTTGCAGAAAATGGCCAAGCAGCGCCGCGAATCGATCGAGATGTACACGACCGGCGGACGGCAGGAACTGGCCGACAAGGAACAGGGCGAACTCGCGGTGATCGAGGAATTCATGCCCCAGCAAATGTCCGAGGACGAAACCCGCGCCGCGATCGAGGCGATCAAGGCCGAACTCGGCGCAGGCGGCATGAAGGACATGGGCCGGGTGATGGCCGAACTGAAGGCCCGCCACGGTTCACAACTCGACATGAGCAAGGCCAGCGGACTGGTGAAAGCGGCGCTTTCCTAATACGGGAATACGATGCTCTCACCGCAATGGCTTGACGAACTGCGTGCACGGGTGACGCTTTCCAGCGTCATCCAGCGCACGGTCAAGTTACAGCGCGCCGGGCATGAGTGGAAGGCCTGCTGCCCGTTCCACAACGAGAAGAGCCCCAGCTTCACTGTCAACGACCAGAAGGGGTTCTACCACTGCTTCGGCTGCGGCGCGCACGGCGACGTTATCCGGTGGATGACCGACCAGCAGGGCCTCCCGTTCATGGATGCCGTCAAGGAGCTGGCGGCGCAGGCCGGGATGGAAGTCCCCGCCCCCGATCCGCGTGCGGCCAAGCGGGCGGAGCAGCGCGCAACTCTGATTGATGTGACCGACGCGGCGCAGGGCTGGTTCATGCGCAATCTCGCCGCGGCGGAAGGGGCCACCGCGCGCGCCTATCTCGCCACCCGCGGCTTTTCCGACGCCGTGGTGCGCGAATTCGGGTTCGGCTTTGCCCCCGGCGAGCGGCAGGCGCTCAAGGGTGCACTCAGCCAGTTTCCCGAAGAGCTCCTGGTCGAAGCCGGGATGCGCATTACTGTCGAGGGCAAGGAGCCTTACGACCGGTTCCGCGACCGGCTCATGCTGCCGATCCACGATGCGCGCGGGCGGGTGATCGCGTTCGGCGGCCGGATCCTGTCGAAAGACACCGACGCACCGAAGTACCTCAATTCGCCCGACACCCCGCTGTTCGACAAGGGGCGCACACTCTACAACCTGCACCGCGCCGGGCCGGCCAGCCGCAAGACAGGGCGTCTGGTCGTGGTGGAAGGCTACATGGACGTGATTGCCCTCGCCAATGCGGGCATTCCCGACGCCGTCGCCCCGCTCGGCACCGCGCTTACCGAGCAGCAGATCGAGCTGCTGTGGCGCCTGGTCGAAGTGCCTGTGCTGTGTTTTGACGGCGACGCGGCCGGACAGCGCGCCGCCATGCGGGCGATCACGCGTGCCTTGCCCATGCTCCGCCCGGCCCATTCGCTCGGCATCGTGCGCCTGCCTGCCGGGCTCGACCCCGATGACCTGCTCAAGCAGCAGGGCCCGGCAGCTATGGAAGCCCTGCTGGGCAGTCCTGCCAGCCTGCTCGAGACGCTGTGGGCGTTCGAGCGCGATGCCCAGCCCCTGCGCACGCCGGAAGACAAGGCCGGCCTCAAGCAGCGTCTGGTCGACCATGTCGAGACCATCCAGCACCCGGATATCCGCTCGCTCTACAAGCGCGAGTTGATGGACCGGTTCTCCGCTTTTGCTTTCCCCCCGCGCGAACGGGCCGAATGGAAACCGCGAGGCACAGGCGCAGGCGCGAACCGGGCCGAGGCTTCACCCGATGGCGGGCAGGCCTTGCGCAAGGTCATCAAGGCAAGCGGACAGGACCAGCTGGCCAATGCCGTGTTCGCAGGACTGGCGCGATTTCCCGACCTTGCCCTTGCCCATGCCGACGCGCTGGCCCGCTTCGCCGAGGCCGAACCGCGCCATGCAGCTGCAATCGATGCCTTGCTCGACGTCGCAGAGGGGCTTGATTCGCCGGGTGGATTGCCCATATCGGAAGAGCAAGGCTCAGGCGCGCCACCGGATAACACCCGTTTCGTCTTCCTGAAAGACACCACCGATCCGGCTACAGCCCGCGCAGTCCTGACCGAAGCCATCGCCCTGCTGGTCGAAAGACCTGTGCTGGAGGCTGCCCTGGAGGCTGCAACGGCACGGTTTGCGACAGATCCCGAAGGCGCGCTTGCCGAGCAACAGCGCCTGCGGGAACGAAAGCTGGCTTTCCAGCGCCGTCTGGGGCAGATGGCCAGCCGTGGGGCCGCCGATGCGGCCCGAAGTGATTCATGAGCACCCTGTGGCGACACAATGCCCGGGGCAGGAAGACGGATTGAACGGGACCTATGGCGACCAAGTCTGACGGGCACGACAAGGACGACGCACCGCTGATCGACCTCAACGAGGCATCGATCAAGAAGCTGATCAGCAAGGCGAAAAAGAAGGGCTACGTCACCTATGACGAGCTCAACGAGGCCTTGCCTTCGGACCAGATGAGCCCCGACCAGATCGAGGACATCCAGACCGCGCTGAGCGAAATGGGCGTCCAGATCGTCGAAACCGACGAGGAAGGCGAAGCCGAGGGCGAATCCGAGCAGGAAGACGATGTCGAGGAAATCGTCGGCGAGGATGACGACGACGACGAGCGCAAGGAAGCGCGCAAGGCATCGGCTGCCGCCACCAAGAAAGCCGTCACCGGCGAGCGGACCGACGATCCGGTCCGCATGTACCTGCGCGAGATGGGCGCGGTCGAACTGCTCAGCCGCGAAGGCGAAATCGCCATCGCCAAGCGGATCGAGGCCGGTCGCGACATGATGATCATGGGCCTTTGCGAAAGCCCGATCACCTTCCACGCGATCATCCACTGGTCGGAAGCACTCAACAACGAAGAGATGCAGCTGCGCGAGATCCTCGATCTCGACGCCATGCTGTCCAAGGAGCCGCCCGTCGACAAGATGGAGGAAGGCGCCGAGGACGATGACGACGACGGCGAAATCTCCGAGGCCACCGCCGGCCCGACCATCCGCGATGACGACGAAGTCGAGGAGGAAGAGGAATCGTCCGATGAGGACGAGGACGGTGAAGAGGGCTCCCCCCGCCGCCGCGAGGAAGAGGACGAGGAAGACAACACCATGTCCCTCGCCCAGATGGAAGCGGCGCTGAAGCCCGAGGCGCTGGAGCGGTTCGCCCGCATCACCCAGCTGTTCAAGGCGTTCGAGAAGCTCCAGGGCGAACGGGTCGATACCCTCGCGGCGGGGAACGAATTCCCCAAGGCCAAGGAAGCGAAGTACGAGCAGCTGCGCGAAGACCTCACTGCCGAGGTCGAAAGCGTCCAGTTCCATGCGACCAAGATCGAGTTCCTGGTCGACAACCTCTACGCCTTCAACCGCCGCCTGACCGCGCTGGGCGGGCAGATGCTGCGTCTCGCCGAGCGCCACAAGATCAAGCGCAAGGACTTCCTCGAAGCCTATATCGGCCGCGAGATGGACGAAGCCTGGCTCGGCGAATGGGCGAAAAAGGACAAGAAGTGGGCCGCTTTCGCCGAGCGTGAAGGCGATGCGATCGAACGTATCCGCACCGAAATCGCCGACATTGCCAGCCAGACGGGCATGTCGCTGACCGAGTTCCGCCGGATCGTGAACATGGTCCAGAAGGGCGAACGCGAAGCGCGCATCGCCAAGAAGGAAATGGTCGAAGCGAACCTGCGGCTGGTAATCTCGATTGCCAAGAAATATACCAACCGCGGGTTGCAATTCCTTGATCTCATTCAGGAAGGCAACATCGGCCTGATGAAGGCGGTCGACAAGTTCGAATACCGCCGCGGTTACAAGTTCAGCACTTATGCCACCTGGTGGATCCGGCAGGCGATCACCCGCTCGATCGCCGACCAGGCGCGCACGATCCGTATCCCGGTCCACATGATCGAGACGATCAACAAGCTGGTCCGCACCAGTCGCCAGTTCCTGCACGAACAGGGCCGCGAGCCCACGCCCGAGGAAATGGCCGAGCGCCTGTCGATGCCGCTCGAGAAGGTCCGCAAGGTGATGAAGATCGCCAAGGAGCCGATTTCCCTCGAAACGCCGATCGGCGACGAGGAAGATTCGCACCTGGGTGATTTCATCGAGGATAAGAACGCGATCATCCCGGTCGACGCGGCGATCCAGGCCAACCTCAAGGAAACGGTCACCCGCGTCCTTGCCAGCCTGACCCCGCGCGAGGAGCGTGTGCTGCGCATGCGCTTCGGCATCGGGATGAACACCGATCACACGCTGGAAGAAGTCGGCCAGCAGTTCTCGG
>JAHDXX010000221.1 GCA_023384025.1 Sphingomonadaceae bacterium | reverse complement strand
GCCTCGCTTACCAGTGCATCCTCGGCCCCGGTCCCCAGCGGAAGGGCCAGCGCCTCCTCGGTCGCGATCCGCTGGGCCTCCAGCTCGCCCCGGGTGACGGCGCCCTCCATCAGCCCTGCCCCCTCAAAGCGGCGATATTGGCGGCGTAACGCTCCGGCCCGCCCTTGAACGTCGCGGACCCGGCAACCAGCACGTCGGCCCCGGCATCGATGCACAGCCGCGCCGTTTCCGGATTGACCCCGCCATCGACCTGCAAGTGGATCTGCCGCCCGGTTGCATTGATTGTGCGCCGGATGGCGGCAACCTTGCGCAGCTGGCTGTCGATAAAGCTCTGCCCGCCGAAGCCCGGATTGACGCTCATCACCAGCACCAGGTCAGCCAGGTCAATGAGATAGTCGAGCGCTGCGACCGGCGTGCCGGGGTTGAGCACCACACCTGCCTTCTTTCCCAGCGCGCGGATCGCCTGCAGCGTGCGATGGGCATGCGGGCCTGCTTCGGGATGGATCGTGATGATGTCAGCCCCGGCTGCCGCGAAAGCCTCGAGATAGGCGTCGACCGGGCTGATCATCAGATGGACGTCGAACGGCTTGGCCGTGTGCGGGCGGAGCGCCTCGACCACCGCAGGGCCGATGGTGATGTTCGGCACATAGTGCCCGTCCATCACGTCGATATGGATCCAGTCCGCCCCCCCTGCGTCGATCGCGCGCACTTCCTCGCCAAGCCGGGCGAAGTCGGCCGAAAGGATGGAAGGGGCGATCAGTGGTCGGGCCATGGTCTCACGGATTTGCCGCGAAGGGAGACTGGCCGTAGAATCGGCACCGAATCGGAACAAGCGGCGCCTAGGCGCTTTTCCACATTGCTCGGCAGCGTGCTTCCGATTGGCGACAGATTAAGCCCCAATTCAGGGCGCGGGCGCTAGCGGGGAGCCTGTAAATGCGCCCGATGGCGCGAATGGCGCGAAGCGCGCGGGGCAGTTCCAGGAGTTTGTGATGATCCACGGTTTCCGGTCGGGTGCGATGATGCTGGCGGTGGCGGGCCTTGCGCTTGCGCCTGCGGCACAGGCGCAATACCGCAACGAAATCCCCCACAATCCGTCGCTGTGCAGCAGCGGCGGCCCGAAGATCAAGGTTACGGTCAACGGGGTCAAGGCGAGCAAGGGCACCATCCGGGTGCAGGCCTACTACGGCACAAAGGCCGACTGGCTGGAAAAAGGCCGCTGGCTGACCCGGGTCGAAACCGCTGCCCGGGCCGGATCGATGTCGTTCTGCCTGCCGGTGCCGTCGGAAGGGACCTATGCGGTCGCGGTGCGCCACGATGTCAACAACAACGGCAAGACCGACCTGTCGGAAGATGGCGGGGCCATGTCGAACAACCCCAGCATCAACATCTTCAACCTGGGCAAGCCGAGCGTAACCAAGACCGCGTTTTCCGTCGGTTCCGGGGTCACGTCGATCTCGATCAACATGAAATACCGCTAGGGTCAGGACCCATTAACCGCGCCGCGCGCGCCACACCTGCCACAGCACTGCCGGTGCGGCGAGCACCGGGTGGCGTTCGCGCCACGGGGTTACCTCGACCGGGACCCCGGTATGGCGCTCGATCTTCCACGCAGCATAGCGAGCCGCGCCCTCGAAAGTCGTGCTTGCCTTGAGCAAGCGGAGCACGTTGAGGGGCTTGCCCCAGCGCCTGCTTGCCCGCCAGTCAGCGAGCAACCGCGCACGCCGCGTTGAATCGAGCGCCACCGCGAGGCGGCCGCCTGATTCCTGCTCAACAAAGCCGATGCCCGCCATGCGCCAGGCGGCCGGCAGCAAGCCATCGAAATGGCCCGGGTTGAGCGCGAGGATCGAATCCTCCCGCCCCGGTTGCTCGACCCTGAATTCCGCCTTGTAGGTTTCGCGAAACAGCGCCCGCCAGTAATCGGCTTCAGTGCCCGCCGCCGGGCCGAGTGCCGCGGCATAACCTGCCGCTGTCACCGCCGCCCGTTCAAGCGCGCTGCGCACGGCCCGCCGCGCATCCGCGCCCTGAAGGTAAACCAGCGCGCTCGGCTGGACGAACCGCGCCCAGATTGTCGTGTCACGGCTGTCGCCCCGGCAGGCGCGGGCAAAGGTCTCCAGCGCCATTGTCGCCACCTTGGCCCGCAAGGTCTGCCCGCCGTGCTCCCACTCGTGATAGCTCACCCGGGGCCAGATCCGCTCCACCTGCGGGCCGGGCGGGAGCAGGTAGAAATCGAGCACGCCTTCGAGTTCACCGGTGCGCAGGTTGGAGCCGTAGAACAGGGCCGCCTGCGCCCCGGCCGCTTCGGCGAGGCGCCGGGCAAACGCGGCGACTTCCGGCCGCACTGCCCGGTCCATCTGCAACTCCACCCGCTGCGAGAGGGTCTGGCTCATGGCACCACGAAAGTCAGGGCCGGGCCTTCGCTCACGCGGTAGCGCCCAGCCGGAAAGGCTTCTCCGTCGAGAATCCACGGCTCCCCGATCACCAGTTCGAAGGTGCTGGTGGCGCGGTAGTGGATGCCCCATCGCTCCGGATTTGCCAGCTTCAACCCGCCAAGCAGCAGCGGCATCATCGCCAGCACCCGCCGTGCGGGCCGGTCGAGCGCGACGATCTTGAGCCCTTCGCGCAAGCTGCCGAACAGCCGGATCCCGCCGGGGAAACGCTCCAGCGTCGATGCGAGCATGACCGAGCGGCGCCCCTCGTACCCGGCACCGGCATGGGCCAGCGGCTCGCGCGCGTCGCCCAGCAGGAGTTCCATCCGCGCGCCCCGGCGCCACTGGTTGGCATCGCTGCCGAACAGCGCCTGCAACACGCCCCAGCCCGCGGTGGCCACCACGGCGAGGCTGTCGAACGCACCCAGCCGGTGCGCTTCCTGTCCGGCCCGGATTCCGACCGAATAGCCGCCGCCCCCGAGGATGAATCCGGCCAGCGCCGACCCCTCGCTGTCGACCGGCGTTACCACCACCGGGCGGCGTATGACCCGCCCTCCCTTGACCCAGGCATCAACCGCGTCGGCGAGCCCCCAGCCGGACGGCGCACCGAGGTCGACGTTGAGCGCATTGGTCTTGCCCTTGGGCAGGACAGCCAGTGCAGGCCACTGTTCGCCGAACACGCCAAGCCCGGCAGTCAGCACGTCACGAACGGTGCCGTCGCCCCCGTTGATGATCAGCAGGTCGATGCTCTTCGCGCGAAAATCCTCCAGCACGGCGCGGATTTCTTCGCGCTCCTGCGGCTGGGCGAAATGGACTCCGGGGCGATCGGCAAAGGCGAGGTCGCGGCCCTGGTTGCGGTGGCTGCGCGGGTTGTAGATCACGCCCACGACCGGCGTGCCGCTCTCGGCGGGGGCGGGGGGGCCGGTCCTGTCGCTGTGCTCCACCATGCGCCGCTGCCTTTAGCGAGACGGTCGCGCTGCTGCACACTTTTTCTGCCGACGGAGGGGGCGAGTTGCGATAAAGTGCCGGTCATGCTGCATCCTGACCTGCTCGATTCCGCCCGCGCCCTGTCCGACCGGATTGTCGCCCTGCGCCGTGCCATCCATGCCGAGCCCGAGCTCGGCCTCCACACGCCGCTGACCATGGCCAAGGTCCGCGCGGCGCTGGCGCACCTTCCGCTCGAATGGCGCGAGGGCCCGTCGACCACGGGCCAGGTCGCGATCCTCAAGGGCAGCCAGCCGGGTCGCCGGGTCCTGTTGCGCGGCGATATGGACGCGTTGCCGATGGACGAGCACACCGGGCTGGAGTTTGCCTCGACTGTCCCCGGCCGGATGCACGCCTGCGGGCACGATACCCACACCGCCATGCTCGCCGGGGCGGCTGAACTGCTCGCCGCACGGCAGGATAGGATCGCGGGCGAGGTCATGTTCATGTTCCAGCCCGGCGAGGAAGGCTACCACGGCGCCCGCTTCATGCTCGACGACGGGTTGCTTGATCCGCTTCCGCAAGCCGCTTTCGCGCTCCACATCATGCCCAATGCACCGCACGGGATGGTCGGCGGGCGGGCAGGGCCGCTGCTGGCGGCTGCCGACCAGTTCGACATCGTGGTGCGCGGACGGGGCGGGCATGCCTCGATGCCGCACGACGCACGCGATCCGGTGCCGGCCGCTTGCGCAATGGTCACCGCGATCCTGGCCATGGTGACGCGCCGGTTCAATGCGGCGGACGCGGTGGTGGCGACGGTCACCCAGATCAACGCCGGCACCGCGCACAACGTGATTGCCGATCACGCCACCTTGCGCGGCACGCTGCGCAGCTTGTCCCCCCAGCACCGCACCCAGCTCCATGCCCTGCTGCGCGAAGTGGCGCAGTACACCGCGCTCGCGCACGGGGTCGAGGCGGAGGTGACGATTACCGAGGGCTTCCCGGTGACGATCTGCGATGCCCGTGCCGTCGCCGTGGGCGAAGCGGTCACCCGAACCGCGCTGGGCGAGCAGGCCTGGCGTGACCTGCCCGCCCCGATCATGGGCGCGGAAGACTTCGCCTATGTGCTGGAGAAAGTGCCGGGCGCGATGTTCTTCCTCGGCGTTGCGCGCGAAGGCGATGACTGGCGCCAGTGCTGTTCGATCCATTCGCCGCGGATGCATGTCGACGAGGCGGCACTGCCCAGCGGCACCGCCGTGCTCGCTGGATGCGCGCTGCGTTTCCTCGAGCGGGGTTTCGACTAGGTTTTTGCGCTTACGCGGAAGCGGCCCGCACCCCCGCCCGGCCTCCCAAACCAGTTTACCTTGTGGGAGG
>JAHDXX010000220.1 GCA_023384025.1 Sphingomonadaceae bacterium | reverse complement strand
CGATGAAATCGCCCTGGAACGGAGGCGGATAGCATGGGGCCCACAGCTCTTCGTCGAATGCATCGGAGGAATAGCCCGCCACCAGCCCGCCATGGTGGAGCTGCGCCGCGATCTTCGCGCCATGCAGATGAACGCGTTCAACGAGCCGCCTGAGCCCGGGCAGGAACCGGTCATCCGAAATCGCCGTCTGGTTCGGCTGGACAGCGCCGGTCGGCCAGGCAACGCCGGTAACCCCGGTGATGATCAGCCCTGCCCCGCCCTTGGCCTGCTCCTCGTGGTAGGCGATCAGCCGCTCACCCACGTGCCCGTCCGGCTCCGACAGGCTGACGCCCATGGCGGTCACAAGGATGCGGTTGCTGACCGTGAGCGAGCCGATCCGGCCGGGTGACAGGAGGTGCGGATAGCGCGTGTTGGTGGTCATGCCGCGATACTCCCGGTAAATGTCGGATAGTCGGTATAGCCCCGCTCCTCGCCGGTGTAGAGCAAGGTATAGTCGGGCCTGGCCAAAGGCACACCCGCTGCGATCCGTTCGGCCAGATCGGGATTGGCAATGAAGGCGCGGCCAAAGCTGACAGCTTCTGCGCGCCCGGCATCGAGCAATGCGGCGGCGCTTTCAGCCTTCAGGTTGTTGTTGGCGATGATCGGCCCGTTGAAGTTCGCCCGCAGCATGGCCAGCGTATCCAGACCTTCGAGACCGATGTCGACTACATGGAGGTAAGCGAGGTCGAGCCGGTCGGCGGCTTTGACGAAGGGTACGAAAGTCGCCTCTGGATCGGTCGGGTCCATCCCGTTGTAGGGATTGCCCGGCGAAATGCGGAAGCCGACCCGGCCCGGACCGATTGCACCTGCCATCGCTTCCAGCACCATCATCGGGAAACGGATGCGGTTCTCCACTGGGCCGCCAAAGTCGTCGTTGCGGAGGTTACTGGCGGGGTTGAGGAACTGGTTGATCAGGTAGCCGCTGGCGCAATGCAGCTCGACACCGTCCAGCCCGGCCTCGATTGCATTGCGGGCAGCTTGCGCGAACTCCTCTGCCAGACCGGGCAGCTCATCCGCTGAAAGCGCGCGCGGCGTGGCGCAATCCATCGGGGTGCCGTCCGGTCCCGGTACCTGCACCGGGCAGGCGAAAGCGGAGGGGGCGATGACCTCGGCCTCGTAACCACGGTTGGCGGAGACGACCACGCGCCCGCAATGCATCAGCTGCATCACGACCTTGCCGCCCCGCGCATGGACCGCATCGGCCACTGTGCGCCACCCTTCAACCTGCTCCGCGCTCCAGATTCCCGGCGTGCGCCAGTAACCCTTGCCTACTGCGCTCGGCTGCACGCCTTCGGTGACGATCAGGCCGGCGCTGGCGCGCTGGGCATAGTATTGCGCCATCAGCGCAGTCGGGACATCATCCGGACCGGCCCGGTCGCGGGTCATCGGAGCCATGACGATCCGGTTGGCAAGCGCTATCTCGCCAAGCGTTACGGGAGTGAACAGCGGGTCTTGCATTCGAGTTTTCCGGCCTTGATCGCAGATTGACCTTTATTTGCGTTATCCTGTAAGCAAATTTCTACGCATATCAAGGAGAGGATCATGAACTACGGATTCGATGGCAAGGTCGCACTGGTGACCGGGGCAAGCGGCGGGATCGGCCGGGCGACCGCACTCGGCTTTGCCGCATCCGGCGCGTGCGTGGTCGTGTCCGACGTCAACGATGCGGGCGGCGAGGAAACCGTTGCCATGATCGCAGCAGCGGGTGGCAAGGCCGTGTTCCAGCACTGCAACGTCGCCGACGCCGTCGAGGTCAAGGCGCTGGTTGCCCGCGCGGTCAGCGAATTCGGGCGGCTCGATTTCGCGCACAACAACGCCGGGATCAACAACTTGGGCTCGGACGAATACGACGACGCCGTGTGGGACCGGGCGATTGCGATCAACCTTTCCGGCGTGATGTACTGCATGCGCGAAGAGGCCGAAGTGATGCTCGCCCAGGGCAAGGGTGCGATCGTCAACACCTCGTCGATCAACGGGCTGGTCGGCAACGGCGCGCAGCCGGGCTACACCGCGACCAAGCACGGGGTCATCGGCCTGACCCGACACGGCGCGCTGCGCTGGGCCAAGGCGGGCATCCGCGTCAACGCGGTCTGCCCCGGTGTGATCGAAACCCCGATGACCGCGCCACTCACCGCCAACCCGGACATGAAGAAGCTGCTCGACGGGATGACCCCGATGGGCCGGATGGGGCAGGCGGACGAGATTGCTGCGGCGGTGCTGTGGCTCTGCTCCGATCAGGCAAGCTTCGTCACCGGGCACCCGCTTGTGGTCGACGGCGGCGCGACCGCCACCTGACTCGCTTCCTCTGCACGCGAAAAGGCCCGCCCCGGATTGCCGGAGCGGGCCTTTTCGTTATTGCCGCCGGATCAGGTCAGGCAGCCGTTTCCCACGGGGCCGACTTGGTGCCCCGCGTGGTGTAACGCCCGTTGACCCGCTTCTGGAACGAGTCCGCCTGCGCGCGCGGATTGTAGAACTGCCTGTACCACACCCGCACCTTGTCGAACGGGCCATCTCCCCGAACCATCATCGGGTGGAGGCAGGGCCGCTTGTTGGCCCAGATTTCGAAATCCTGCGCGAAAGCATCGACACCCGCCTCTTCGTAAGCGCGGGCCAGAGCAATATCGTCGGTGCTGGGTTCGGCATTGTCGACCTTGACCAGCAGGCCGTACCACACCTTGATCACCCCGTCGTCGACCGGCGTGTGCGCAATCAGCATGTGCGACGGGTTCGCCCCGACCATGACCGATTGGAGGATGCCGGGGCCGGTATACCACGTATCGTTGGTCATCGGCTCTCCGCCGTCGGCTGCGAGGGTCTTGTGTCCCGCCGAAAGGCTCTGGCGGCAGACATGGTCTTCGAAGGCGTTCTCGAACGAGTCCATCGCGATCGAGCCGTGGACCGGCTCGAGGTGCGCCTTGTCCGCCATGTTGTCGACCACTTCCTGCGGATGGCAGTTCAGCTCACCCAGCTCGCGCACGTTCCAGTTGACCCAGTGCGGCGCGTCATAGCCTTCGAACGGCGGCAGCTCGTAGTCCGGCTCCTGCCCTTCGGGATCATACCAGGTCCACAGGCACCCTGCCCGCTCGACCACCTTCCAGCTCTTGACGCAGGCCGCCTTCGGGATCGGCGCGGGGGAATAGGGGATCTGGTTGACCCGGCCATCGGGCCCGAACCGCCAGCCGTGATAAGGGCAGCGAATGTTGTCGCCTTCCACATGCTCGCCGTCCTTGACGACATAGGACGTGGTGTTGCGCGCCAGGTGGGTGCCCATGTGCGGGCAATAGGCCTCGATCATGAAGGCCTTGCCGCTCTGCCCGCCCCGGTAGATCACCATGTCTTCGCCGAAATAGCGCACAGCCAGCGGGGTGGAGGTCACCTCCTCCGAACGCGCCACCATGAACCACCCGCGCGGGTAGGTGAATTCGCCCAGGCCATATTCTGCGGTCGTCGCCATGCGTCTCTCTCCAGCTTTCCACCGAGAGCTACGGGAAACGCAGGAAAGAATCAAGTCAATTACGAATGAACGGGAAATCTACGGACTGGATACGGCTGATGCGTAGAGACGGAAGCAAATCTCTACGCAACCTCGTCCGACAGGTCCGCGCGCAGGCGATCCGCTTCGGTGATGCGCACCACCCGCGCGTTGTACTTCGCCGTCTTCACCGCGATCGAAGTCTCGACGTGGTGCACGCCGGGCAAAGCGAGGATCTGGTTGGAGGCCAGTTCAAGCAGGTGATCGAGCGTGTTGAACAGGCAGATCGCCAGCACGTTGAACCGCCCCATGGTCACCATCACCGCATTCACGGATGACATTTCGGCAATCTTTGCAGCAACTTCGCGCACGTCGTTGACATTGACCTGTACGCCGATGAACGCCATCCGCGCTGAATCCGCGAGGCCGAAGCTGGTAATCGCGGTGAACGAGATGAGCCCGTCCTGCTGCAACCGCTTGATCCGGCCGCGCACGGTCCCCTCGGTCACCCCCAGGTCGACCGCGATCTTGCGGTTGGAAACGCGCGCATCGCGGGCAAGCAACTCGATCAGCTGGCGATCGAGATCGTCGAGTTGCGGTGCGCTCATTCCCCTTCCCTCGCTTCAATCGGTGCCACGTCAAACTTGTACTTGATGACATCGACCGCGATCGCCGGGACCATCGAGCGGATTCCTTCGATCTTGGAGAACTTTTCGAGGAACAGGCCGGGCAATTCGTCAAAATCGCGCAGCACCACCAGCATGTCGATGTCGTAGCGCCCGGTAACGAGGTGCGCGGCGAAGACTTCGGGGAACTGGACCAGTTCTTCCACCACATCCGCCGCCGGTCGCCCGTCGACTTCGATCGCGACTTCCATCAGCACGTTGTAGCCATGGGCGGAGAAATCGGACACGGCAACGACCCGCAGCTTGTCCGCATCTTCCATGCGCCGGATGCGGGCCGAAACCGTGGCGGCGGTCAGCCCCAGCGTGTTGGCGATCTGCTGGTTGGTCGCCCGCCCGTTCAGCCGCAATTGTTCGACAATCGCCCGGTCAGCATCGTCGATGATGAAATCGTCGCTCATGCCGTCCTGCAAACCCCCATTTCGGCGGCGCGTCAAGCGGGCGTCGTTCAGCCCCGGTGATTTGCCCGTGTTCACCGGAACCCCGCCAGTTCCCTGCCCAGCATGTCAGGCGAAAAACGCCGGACCGGGCGCGTCTCTACCCATACGACTTCGAGCCTGCGTTCGGCGAACTTCCACGCCC
>JAHDXX010000219.1 GCA_023384025.1 Sphingomonadaceae bacterium | reverse complement strand
GTATCGACATGGCCCGTTACGATATGCCCGCCCAGTTCGTCGCCGAGCTTGAGTGCGGTCTCGAGGTTGAGCCTGCGGCCCACCTGCCACATGCCGGGGATGGTGCATTCGACCGTCTCGCCCGAAACATCGACCGCGAACCACGCATCGCCGACCGCTCCGCCGCGCTCGACCACGGTCAGGCACACGCCCGAACAGGCAATCGAGGCACCGATGGCGATGGTCGCGGGGTCATAGGGGCAGGCGATGGTCACCCGCAGATCGCCGCTGCGCGAAACGTCGGTCACAGTGCCGATGGCGGTGATGATCCCGGTAAACATGCGCGTCAGCTCCCTTCGCGGGTGCGCTCATAGGCTTCGAAGCTGTCGCTGCCAAGCTGGCGCCGGTCGATCAGTCGCCAGCGACCGTGCGCGTCGGCGAGCGCGGCAAGACCGATATCGCCCAGGCTGGCGCGCGCTCCGCCAACCAGGATCGGGGCGCGATAGATCTCCAGCCGGTCGACCAGATCCCCGGCAAGGAAGGCCGCCGCTGCGCCGCCGCCGCCTTCGAGGTAGAGGTATTGCACATCCGTGAGGTTCTTCACGGCATCCGGCGAGGGCAAAGTTGCCACTCCGTCAACCGGACTACGGCTCAGGACCATTCGCTGCGGACTGCGCGCTTCCAGTCCGGGCAGGCGCACATCGAGCCCTGGCCGGTCGGTGCGCCAGGTTTCCCCGCCGACGACGATCGCATCTGCCAGCGCCCGGCGAGAATGGACATGGGCCCGCGCCGCAGGGCCGGTGATCCATTGGCTTTCACCCGATGCCATGGCGATTCCCCCGTCTAGGGACAGCGCCAGCTTCAGCGTGACATGCGGTCGGCCCAGTCGCCTTTGCACGAGGTATCCGGCGAGGCTTTCCCGGCTGGCGGGGCAATCGGCCAGTTCGACGGCAATCCCGGCCCCCCTCAGGCGTGCAATCCCGCCCCCGGCAGTGCGCGGGTCCGGGTCCTGCACACCGATAACGACCCGCGCAGGGCGCGCCTCCAGCAGGAGATCGGCGCACGAGGGGCCACGCGCGCTCTGGTGGGCGCAAGGTTCGAGGGTGACATAAACCGTCGCGCCATGCGCCTGTGTGCTGGCCTGTGCCAGAGCCATGGCTTCCGCGTGGGGGCGCCCGCCTGCACGGGTCCAGCCGCGCCCGATCACCGCGCCATCGCGGACGACCAGCGCCCCGACTGCCGGGTTGGGGCGGCTTAGCGGGCGACCGCGCAGCGCCAGTCGCGCTGCGGCCGCCAGCCAGCGCAGGTCACTCGGCGCTGTCGGCAATCTTGTCGCCCAGAAGTTCGCGGCGACGCGCTTCCTGCGCCGCCTGCTCGGCAGCGCGTTCGCGGGCGATCCGGGCATCGATCGCGTCAACGTCGATGCCCGTTGCCCGTCCTATGGCGCGGTACGCGTCGCGCTGCCGTTCCAGCCGCGCTTCTTCTTCCGCCTGAAGTTTCTCCTTCAGGCGCTGGTTGGCTTCGTTCGATGCAGCGATTTCTGCGTCTGTGCGCCCTTCGGCAAACGTGGTGATATACGTGACCGTGGGCCGTTCAGGAGGGATCCGGTATTCTTCCCACATCACCATCGAGAGGATGCTGAACGTTATCAGGCAGGACACGATCAGGATCGGCCAGCGATAGGGATTGGGGCGGCGAAATTCGTTCCAGAAATCCGCCGCGCCGCCTGCCGGGTTGAATTTGCTCAGGTAGGACATGGGCAGGAATGTAAGGGCAGGCGCGACCAAGCGCCAGTGCCGATTGTGCGCTCAGTCGTAGCTGACCGTAATCGGCACACGGCCGCGCAGGCGTCCGCCAATCGCAATTCCCGCTCCGGTCTGCAGCGTGCCGGAGAAAGTGAACTGGAGCTGCCCGGTCGAATCGAGCCGCGGGGCTGGTGGCAGGCTGGTGCGGAAATCGCGCAGCTCGGCCTGGCCGCCGGCCGGATCGGACATCACGATCGAGGCTGGCATGTCCACCCGGACCGGTTGCAGCGGCGCTCCGGTGATCAGCGCGCGACCCACGACCGGCATTCCGCCGGCCTGGTCAAGCCCGCCGGTGATGTAGCGCTGCCCGGTAGCGAGATCGAGCCAGACCTGCCCGTTGCCTGATCCGAGCAATACCAGCCGCCCGAAATCGATGTCGCTTTCGATGGTCAGGGCGATGTCGAGGCAGTTGGGATTGTTTGCCGCACCGTTGCCGTTGCCGTTGGTACAGCCCGGCGGCTGGGCGCCATTCCCGTTCCCGTTTCCGTTCCCGTTTCCGTTCCCGCGCTGCGCATGCGCGGGAGCGGCCGCCATGGCAGCAGCAAGTACGGCAAAAAGGACGAGCCGGACGGTCATTGCCCGAATCTCGCCTGCTTTGGTTAACTTCGGGTTAGCGTCGCCTCAGCCGAACCGCGCGTAAAGTGTCCGTCCGTGCTGTTTGAGCCAGAGTTCCGCCTCGTCGAGACCTTCGCCGAACAGCTCGGACAGGCACTGGTGGAATTGCGGACTGTGGTCGAAATGGACCAGATGCGCGACTTCGTGCGCGACGACGGACCGGCGGACATGATCCGGTGCCTGCACCAGCCGCCAGTTGATCCGCACGGTGCCCTTGCTCGAACAGCTGCCCCAGCGGCGCTGGGCGCGGGCCAGCCGCAGCTCGGGCGGAGCGAGGCCTGCCAGTGCGCAGTAATGGGCGAGGTCATCCGCCAGCAGGGCTAGCGCCTCGCGCTCCAGCCAGCGCTGGACCCGGGTCGTCAGGTGGTCGGCTGGCCCGCCGCATTGCAGGCGGTCCCCGGCGAGGCGGGGGGTGCGGGGAGAGCGCGATGACCATTCGATCCGCAGCGACTCTCCCCGGAACAGTACGCTGTCACCGTCGTGCAGGTCTTGCGGAACCGTGGCGCTGGCCAGTTGCCGCGCCAGCCAGTCGCAGCGGGAGCGGGCAAAGGCGAGCGCTTCTTCCTGCCGGCCCCAGCGCGGGATGGTGATGGCAATCGCCGAACCGTCGGGCTTGATCCGCAGCGTCATCTGCCTGGCACGGGGATGGCGGCGGATCGCGACCGGCACCACACGCCCGTCAATCTCGATCACCGGATCGGCGTCCGGGGTGACGGCAGCGCGGCGCAGCCAGTCGATCATTCCGGATAATCCCATTCGATGATGTGATGTTCCAGCGGGCCGGCCTCGACTTCGCTGACCACGCGCCCGGCGATGGAAACCCCGGCGCGGACCACGGCGGCCGGATCGCCGCTCAGCAGGTAATGCCAATCAGGCAGCGGGCGACCGCGTGCGCGCAGCTTGTAGGCGCAGGTCTTTGGCAGCCACGCCACTTCATTGACCAGTTTCGGGGTCAGGCGCAGGCAATCGGGCACGAAGGCCTTGCGGTTGCGATAGTCACGGCAGCGCGCCGTCGTCGTGTCGAGCAGGCGGCAGGCGACATTGGTATGGGCGATCGCGCCGGTGTCCTCGTCCTCGAGCTTGTGGGTGCAGCACTGGCCGCAGCCATCGCACAACGCTTCCCACTCGGCGCGGTCGAGCTGGTCGAGCGGCAGTTCCCAGAACCGGTCCCTCAGCGCACCCATTTGGCCAGTTCCGCCGCCACCGCTTCAGCTCCCTGGTCGGTCGGCAGCATGGTGACCGGGTTGCCCTGCGGATCGAACAGGTAGGTCACGTTGGAATGATCCATCATGTAGGCGCCCTGGTCGTTGACTTCACCCTTGGCGTAATAGACGCCGAACGCCTTCGCCGCCGCTGCGATCTGTTCCGGGGAGCCGGTCAGCCCGAGCAGGTCCTTGGAGAAGGCGTCAGTGAACTCGGCGACGACCGCCGGTGTGTCACGCTCGGGATCGATGGTGATGAAGATCGGCTGGATGCTGGCGGCGAGCCCGGCATGGTCCCTGGCATAGAGCGTCAGGCCCTGGCTGGTGCGCTGGAGGTCCGTCGGGCAGATATCGGGGCAATAGGCGAAGCCGAAATAGACCACCCGCCACTTGCCCTTGAAGTCCGTCCAGCTGACCGGCTTGCCGTCTTCCCCGGTGAGGGTGAAGTCGCCGCCGATTGCGGCACCGGCGAGCGGTGCCTGGTCCAGCGGCGGCTGGGCCGGGCCGGACGAGCATGCCGCCGCGAGCAAAGCGAGGGGGAGAGCGAGCAGCTTGAGATTGGTCACCATGGCGCGGCGGTTCATGCTCTGCTAACGCCGCATCCGCAAGAGGCGAGTCCCGGCCTTGACAGGGGCTTAGACACAGGAAGGATTGGTGCGATGGCGCGGGCGCTGTTTCGCAAGACAGGTTGGGCAACGATGGCAGTCGCGCTGCTGATGGCGGTTCCGGCGTCGGCGCAGTTCTTTTCCGACGGTTATACTTTCCTCAAAGCGGTCAAGGATCGTGACGGGGACAAGGTGACCGAAGCGCTCAACGAGCCGGGCAATACGCTCATCAACAGCCGCGATCTTTCGAGCGGGGAGACAGCTCTGCATATCGTGACCCAGCGGCGCGACACGGTGTGGATCAAGTTCCTGTCGCAGAAAGGTGCCAACCCCAATGTCGCTGACAAGACCGGCACGACGCCGCTGATGCTGGCCGTCAATCTCGGCTTCGTCGAGGGCGCGCAGGCGCTGATCGATGCCGGTGCGCGGGTCGATGTGACCAACGACGCGGGTGAAACGCCGCTTATCGCGAGCATCCACCGCCGGGACATCGCATTGCTGCGGCTGCTCCTTTCCAAGGGGGCGAATCCGGACCGGACCGACAATTCCGGCCGTTCGGCGCGCGACTATGCCGCACTGATGCAGGGCAACAGCCAGATCATCGCCGAGCTGGAGCGCGCCGACGAGGAACGCA
>JAHDXX010000218.1 GCA_023384025.1 Sphingomonadaceae bacterium | reverse complement strand
GCCTGCCCGGCGTGAATTTCCTTCCGATATGTTCGCCATTCCGACGCCTCGAAGGCGCGGTTAATGGGTCCTGACCCTAATACCGTCCCCACACGAAGCGGCTCGACAGGGCATAGTTCCACACCGCGCCAACCACGATGCCCGCCATTCCGGCGAGCAGCCAGTGCAGCCCGCGCCCCTCGACCAGCGTCGCGACCGCAACATTGGCCAGCGCGCCGACCGCGCAGGCGAGGCAGAACCCCAGCCACCCCCGCACCAGTCTGCGCATCCCCCGCAGGCGCCGGTCGCGGTAGGTCAGCGCGTTGTTGAGCAGGAAATTGCTGGTCATCGCCACCAGTGTCGCCACCGCCTGTGCTTGCCAGAACACGCCCGTCAGCCCCGGATAGGCCAGCGCCAGCACCGCGAGGTGGACCATCACCCCCAATGCCCCGACCGTGCCGAACAGCGCGAACCGGGTCGGCACCAGCCAGCTGAACCAGCGGTTATAGAGCCCGGCGAGGAAATCGAACAGGACCGCCGGCTCGACCTTGCTCTGTCCGGCCCTGCGCGCCGCGAAAGCGAGCGGAAACTCGCGCACCCGCAGCGGTTCCGGCGTGGCGGCAAGAATGTCGAGCAAGAGTTTGAATCCTATACCCGAAAGCCGTGGCGCGATCGCCCGCGCCAGATCGGTCCGGAGCAGGAAATAGCCGCTCATCGGGTCCGCCAGCGGCTCACGCAGCAGCAGGCGGGCCATGCCGTTGAGCAGCCCCGACAACAGTTCGCGGTGCGGCTCGTCCCATTCGACCGTGCTGGCCCCGGCGACGAACCGGGACGCGACGGCAACGTCGCAATGCCCGCCCTCGACTTCGGCCAGCATGGCGCCGAGCAGGGCCGGATCGTGCTGGTGCTCGGCGTCCAGCACCGCGACGAAAGGCGCGGCGGTGGCGCACATCCCTTCGATCGCGGCCGAAGCCAGCCCGCGCCGCCCGATCCGCTGGATCACCCGCACCCGCGGGTCGGCCCGCCCGATCCGGCGCGCTTCCTCGGCGGTGCCGTCGGCACTGTCATCGTCGACCACGATCGCTTCCCACGCCACGTCCGGCAACGCGGCGTCGATCCGGGTGATCAGGGGCGCGAGGTTGTCACGCTCGTTCAGGGTAGGAAGGATGATGGCGAGTTTCAGCAATTCACACTCCGTCACCCCTGGCCTGCCACTGGTTCACTTGTCGTCGCCCCTGCGCAGGCAGGGGCCTATCCACCCTCCATAAGAAGAACGGACATCCGCCACCGCATCCGGCTTCGCTTGTGACACTGGTGACGCAATGGCGAAAGCGTGATTGGCCCCTGCCTTCGCAGGGGCGACAAGGAGCTGGATCGGCCGTGGCGGACCTATAGCCGCTCCAGCACCGCATCGCCGATCGCGCTGGTGCCCGCGCTGCCGCCAAGGTCGCCCCCGCGCACGCCGTCGGCCAATGCGCTGGCGACCGCCGCTTCGATCCGCGCCGCCTCGGCCTCGCGCCTGAAGCTGTGGCGCAGCATCATCGCCGCACTGAGGATCGCCGCCATCGGGTTGGCCTTGCCCTGCCCGGCAATATCGGGCGCGCTGCCGTGGATCGGCTCGTAGAGGCCGAAAGTGCCATGCGCAGTCTCCCGCTCGCCGAGGCTTGCGCTGGCGAGCAGGCCGATCGAGCCGACACACATGCTCGCTTGGTCGCTGAGGATATCGCCGAACAGGTTGCCGGTCAGCACCACGTCAAACGCGCCGGGCGCGCGGACCAGCTGCATCGCCGCGTTGTCGACATACATGTGTTCGAGCGCGACATCAGGGTATTCCGCCGCGACCTCGATCACCACGTCGCGCCACAGCTGGCTGGTTTCCAGCACATTGGCCTTGTCGACGCTGGTTAGGCGCTTGCCCCGGCCCTGCGCCGCGCGGAAGGCGAGATGGGCGATGCGGCGAACCTCGTCCTCGGCATAGGCCATCATGTCCCACCCCTGGCGCCGCCCGTCGTCGAGCGTGCGGTGGCCCTTGTCACCGAAATAGACGTCGCCGTTCAGTTCGCGCACGATCAGCAGGTCGATGGCGCGGGCGATTTCAGGGCGCAAGGCGGACAGTTCCTCCAGCCCCGCAAACGCCCTGGCCGGGCGCAGGTTGGCGAACAGGGTGAGGTGCGTGCGCAGGCCGAGCACCGCCTGCTCCGGGCGCAGGTGCCGCTCCAGATGGTCGCACGAAGGGTCGCCAACCGCGCCGAACAGCACGGCATCGCTGGCGCGGGCCAGGTCGATCGTCGCTTGCGGCAGCGGATGGCCATGCGCCCGGTAAGCGGCAGCGCCGACATCGCCTTCAGCCAGTTCCAGCCCGGGCAGGGCGAGCGCTTCCAGTACCCGCACCGCTTCATGCGTCACTTCGGGGCCGATCCCGTCACCTGCCAGAACCGCAATCTTCATCGAACCATCCGCCCCAGTCGCTGCATCACCATGTCGCGGGCGGCCATAACATCGCGGGTCCGCTCGGCAAGGAGGTAGCGTTCGATCGGAAGCCCCTGCCGGGCAAGGATTTCAAGCAGCGCGGCAAGATCGGCTTCGGCAGGCGGCGGCGCCCCGCCATAACCGAGCTCGCGCAGCGTGAGCGCCTCGTAGAGTGCCAGCGCGCGAACCCAGTCGCGCGCGCTGGCTGCATGGCAGATCGCGCGAAGAAGCGCGTCCAGTGCACTGTAAAGTCCGGGATAGGCGTGCCGTTCGGGCAGCGCGGCGGCGGTCAGCGCGGTGGCCCAGCCGATGGCGGCGGCGGGCAGCGGTTCGCCCAGCCACGGTGCGCGGCTTTCCACCAGTTCGAGCCGGGCGAAAGGCAACTGGCTGTCGCTCTTCGCCCGCAGCTCCGCCGCAACCACGTTGCCGGGAATGACCACCGGCCGCAGCACCCGCCCGCGCCCGCCAGCGACATAAGCGGCGACAAGACCATGCTCGGCCGTCATCATCCGCGCGATCACCGCCGTTTCACCATGCGGCCGGGCTGCAACGAGAATGGCGGGGGCGGCGATATTCACACCCACATCCCGTCGCCCCTGCGCAGGCAGGGGCCTATCCATGCTTGCCGACTATAACTACGCATTGATGGTCTCGTACAGATCAGCCCAGTCCGGGTTGGCCTGTCGAATCAGCCTCAGCTTCCACTGGCGTTTCCAGGCCTTGACCCGCTTTTCGCGCACGATCGCCTCCTCAATGGTGTCGAACCATTCAAGGTGCACCAGCCGGGTGAGGCCGTGCTTGCGGCAGAATTCGGATCCTCGCCCGTCGCGATGCGCAGAGATGCGATGTGCAAGATGGGCGGTCACACCCGTGTAAAGTGTGCCGTGTGGGCCGTTGGACATGATGTAGACCCATCCGCCTTTCATTCCGGCGGTTTAGGTTGGGCTGCATGAATTGGCCAGCCGATTGCGAGATCGATACCGTGATAGGCCCCTGCCTTCGCAGGGGCGACGGAAGCGGCTATTTCAGCTTCGCTTCCAGCGCGGCGAGGCGTTCGGCGAGGGCGAGGTTCTCCTCGCGCGCCTTGGCCGCCATGGCCTTGACCGCGTCGAATTCCTCGCGGCTGACGAAGTCCATGCCGCCCATCGTCTCGCGGATACGCTCGCGGGCGCTTTCGCGCGCTTCGCGGGTCATGCCCGCAAAGGTGCCCGCTGCCCCGTTCAGCAGCTTGACGAAATCGGCGATCATCGGATTCTGGCTTTGCATGGCGTCCATCTGGGGCCGCACGGCCCGTTTCTCAACCTAAATCGCGATCCGTTGCTGCGCCTGGGTGGGATTGGCCCCGTCGAAATCGGGATTGAGGCGCAGGAACTCGTAGTTGAGCACGGTCGCGAACATGGTCCACGCCAGCAGCGGCACCAGGAGCCAGGCCGCCGCCTTGCGCACCCTGGCAAACAGCAGGATCGTCAGCAGCGTCAGCGCCACGATCGTGCCGAGCAGGACCAGAGCCCAGGTCATCTGGTGGAGCGCGAAGAACACCGGGCTCCACGCCGCGAGCAGCACGGTCAGGACCACGAGGGCGACCAGTGCCGCCGTGCGCCCGCGCGCACCCCAGGCGGCAGCGACCAGCGCGACCGCGATCCCCATCAGGATGTAGAGCACTGTCCAGACGATGCCGAACCACATCGGATCGGGGAAGATGTCCGGGCGTTCCAGCGCATCGAACCACGGATTGCCCGGCCCGCTTCCCCCGGCCTGGCCTGACAGGAATCCGATCAGCACCGTTGCCGGCACCGTGAACAGAGACCAGCGCAGCACGCTGGCGCGCAACTGGGCTTGCGAGGCAAGTCCGCTCATTCTTTCTCCCCGAAGGCAGGCTGTGACCCGAATCGTGGCCGTGCCCTTGCCCGTGCTTGTGCCAAGCACCAGCTCCGGGCGCAACCGGGCGGAAGGTCCAGTGTGCCCAGATCAGCCACGCTGTGCCGCAATCAGATATTCGACATTGCCTTCCGGCCCGGTGATCGGGCTTTCGACAATCCCCTGCACCTGCCAGCCGCCAGCCTCGAACCAGCCGCGCACTTCATCGCATACGCGGGCGTGGAGCGCCGAGTCGCGCACCACCCCGCCCTTGCCCACTTCCTCGCGCCCGACCTCGAACTGCGGCTTGATCAGCGCGACCGCCTGCGCGCGCGGCGCGGCGAGCTCGAACGGGCGCTCGAGCACCTTGGCGAGGCCGATGAAACTGGCGTCGCACACCACCCAGCCGCACGGCCGGTCGATATGGCCGGGGGTGAGCACGCGGGCGCTGGTCTGCTCCAGCACGGTCACGCGCGGGTCCTGCCGCAGCTTCCACGCCAGCTGGTTGGTGCCCGAATCGACCGCGAAGACATGCGCCGCACCCTTCTGCAGCAGCACGTCGGTGAACCCGCCGGTCGAGCTGCCGATGTCCATCGCG
>JAHDXX010000217.1 GCA_023384025.1 Sphingomonadaceae bacterium | reverse complement strand
TATCGTCAAGGCTGGCATAGCGCAGGATGCGCTGGCCGAGCGCGCTGCGCAGGACGTCGAGCTTCTCCATCAGCAGCACCAGAATGGGCAGTGCGGTGACCGCGCAGGCCATGCCGATGCCGAGCACCACCTGCCAGTACTGGCCGTTCTCGCCGCGCCAGCCGGGCCATTGCAGGATGACCACAGCGGCCAGTGTGCCCGCGAGCAGCGGCATGGCGAGCGCCAGCCCGGCGGTTACCCCGGTTTCGCGGCGGTGCTTCCAGGCCTGGCTGAGGTCGAGCTCGATCCCCGCGATCCATACAAACAGCATCACCGCCCACCATGCGACGCCGTTCAGCGCCACGATCACGTCGGGCCGGAAAACGAAGGCATAGTATTCGGGGAACACCGCGCCCAGCACCCCCGGCCCCAGCAGGATGCCGCCGACAATCTGCACCACCACCAGCGGCGCCCAGTAATCGGTACGGAATACGCGCCACACCAGCCAGGGCACGGTAAAGATGATCAGCAGCGCGATCAGGTAGATTTCAGTCAGGTTCATGCTTGCCCCGGCTCTGTGCGCGCCGCGTCTAGCCGCGCGATCAGGTGACGCCAACCCGAATATTGCGGGCAAGCATCATGCCGCGATTGACGCCCCGCGCCGAATCGCGCAGGGGCTCAGGCGTCGGCCGGTGGAGCGATTCAACGGCAGGCGCGCACGGGAGAGACCGGCGGGGACACCCTCCGGCGCCGAAGGAGCAACCGCCCCGGAAACTCTCAGGCCCATGGACCGTGCGCCGCCATCGACACTCTGGAAAGCGTCCCTGCGGCTGGCGGGGGCCACCGAAGGGGTAAGCCTGCGTGTAGCGGGCCAGTCTCTCAGGTTTCCCGACAGAGGGGGCATGGAACCGCTCGCATCGCACCGGTGCGCGCCATGCTGTCGGGACTGTTGATGAGCGAAGATACCGAAGTTGTGGAACCTGAAACCGGTACCCTGCCGCTCGATGCCTGGCATCGTGCGCAAGGCGCGCGGATGGTCGAGTTCGCCGGATACTGGATGCCGATCCAGTATGAAGGAATTGTCGCCGAGCACGAATGGACCCGCACCAGCGCCGGGCTGTTCGACGTCAGCCACATGGGCCAGCTGCTGCTGTCCGGCCCCGATCTCGATGCGGCGGTCGAGGCGGTGTTGCCGATCGACCTGTCGACGCTGAAGCTGGGTCAGCAGCGTTATTCGCTGCTGCTCGATGAAGAGGGCGGGGTGCTGGACGACCTGATGGTCTCGCGCTGGCCGGAATCGCTCTACCTCGTGGTCAACGGCGCGACCAAGTGGGACGATATCGGCCACTTGCGCGAATACCTGCCGGACGAGATTACCCTCAACCACCTCGACGAGCAGGCACTGCTGGCGTTGCAGGGTCCGAAGGCGGCGGATGCGCTCGCCCGCCATGCGACCGGCGAATACCCGCTCTCGGCGCTGACTTTCATGAAGTTCGGCCGCTTCACCATCGCCGGGCATGATGTGACCATCGCCCGTGCGGGCTACACTGGCGAGGACGGGTTCGAGATTTCCCTGCCGGGCCATGCGGCGGCGGAGATTGCCGACCTGCTGTGCGGCGAACCCGAAGTGAAACCCATCGGCCTCGGCGCGCGGGACAGTCTGCGGCTGGAAGCCGGGCTGCCGCTTTACGGCCATGACCTCTCGCCCGAAACCTCGCCGGTCGAAGCGGGCCTCGCGTTCGGGATCAACAAGCGCCGCCGCACGGACGGCGGTTATCCCGGGGCAGAGCGGATCAACCGCGAGATCGTGGAAGGTACGGCGCGCAAGTGGGTCGGCCTCAAAGTTGAAGGCCGCATGCCTGCGCGCGAGGGCGCCGAGGTCTATGCGGGCACCGCAAAGGTCGGCACTGTCACCAGCGGCGGCTTCTCGCCCTCGCTCGGCTACCCCATCGCCATGGCCTATGTCGCGAGTGAACACGCCGCGCCGGGCACCGCGCTGGAAATCGAAGTCCGCAGCAAGCGTCTCGCCGCCACGGTGGTGCCGACGCCGTTCGTACCCCACCGCTACTATCGAGGGAGCAAGTAGGCATGGCCCGTTATTTCACCGACGAACACGAATGGATCGACCTCGAGGGTGACCTCGCCACGGTCGGCATCACCGATTACGCGCAAGGCCAGCTGGGCGACATCGTGTTCGTCGAACTGCCCGAAGTCGGCAAGATGGTCGAAAAGGGTGGCGAGGCTGCCGTGGTCGAAAGCGTCAAGGCTGCGAGCGATGTCTATGCCCCGATCACCGGCGAAGTCATGGAAGCCAACGCCGCGCTCGAGGAAGACCCGGCGCTGGTCAACACCAGCCCGGAAGAAGACGGCTGGTTCTTCCGTATGACCGTGGCCGACAAGTCCGAGCTCGACGGGCTGATGGACGCCAAGGCCTACAAGGCGTTCTGCGACGCGCTTTAACTCCCCTTCCCCTTCAGGGGAGGGGGTCGGGGGGTGGGGGCCGAGACCCGCTGACCCTGACAGCCCCCACCCCAACCCCTCCCCTGAAGGGGAGGGGCTTTGGAGACAACAATGCGTTACCTGCCCCTGACCGATACTGATCGCGGCGAGATGCTCGCGACCATCGGCGCGTCCTCGATCGATGACCTGTTCGTCGATGTGCCCGAGGAAGCGCGCCTCTCCGGCCCCATCGCCGGCCTGCCAATGCACGCCAGCGAGATGGCGGTCGAGAAGCACATGCGCGCGCTCAGCAAGAAGAACCTTGCTGCCGCCGATGCGCCGTTCTTCCTCGGGGCAGGCGCTTATCGCCACCACGTGCCGGCGAGCGTCGACCATATCATCCAGCGCGGCGAGTTCCTGACCGCCTACACGCCCTACCAGCCGGAAATCGCGCAGGGCACGCTGCAGATGCTGTTCGAGTTCCAGACGCAGGTCGCGCGGCTTTATGGCTGCGAGGTCGCCAATGCGTCGATGTACGACGGCTCGACCGCGTGCTGGGAAGCGGTGGCGATGGCGGGGCGGGTGACCAGGCGAAACCGCGTGGTGCTGTCGGGCGCGCTGCATCCGCACTATGCCGAAGTCGTGCGGACGATGGCCAAGTTCACCAGGGACGAGGTTGCCGACGCGCAGCCTTCGATCCAGCCCGAGGCCGACCTCGAAGGCCTGATCGCGCGGATTGACGACACCACCAGCTGCGTCGTGGTGCAGTATCCTGACATCCTTGGCCGGATCTCGGACCTCTCGGCGATTGCCGAGGCGGCCCATGCCAAGGGCGCGTTGCTGATCGCGGTCAACACCGAACCGGTCGCCCTGGGCGCAATCAAGAGCCCCGGCGAACTGGGGGCTGATATCGTCGTCGGTGAAGGCCAGTCGATCGGGGTCGGCTTGCAGTTCGGCGGGCCCTACCTCGGCCTGTTCGCGGTGCGCGACAAGAAGCACGTCCGCCAGATGCCGGGCCGGCTGTGCGGCGAGACCGCCGATGCCGAGGGCAAGCGCGGCTTCGTGCTGACGCTCTCGACCCGCGAGCAGCATATCCGGCGCGAGAAGGCGACCAGCAACATCTGCACCAATTCTGGCCTGTGCGCGCTGGCGTTCAGCGTCCACCTGTCGCTGCTGGGCGAAAAGGGCCTGCGCCAGCTGGCGGCGGAAAACCATCGCCTCGCCTGTCTCACCGCTGATCGTCTTGCCAAGGTGCCGGGAGTCTCGGTGCTCAACGCGAACTTCTTCAACGAATTCACCGTGACGCTGGGGCAGGATGCCCGCGCTGTCGTTCGCAAGCTCGCCGAAAGGGGCGTGCTCGCCGGTGTCTCGCTCGGGCGGCTGTTCCCGGGCGTCGACGCGCTCGCGAACGCCATGGTCGTCGCCACCACCGAAACCACCACCGAGGAAGATATCGAAGCCCTCGGCGCAGCGCTTGAGGAGGTGCTGTCGTGACCAGTTTTCCTCCGCTCCCTCTCCCGTTCGCATCGAGCGAAGTCGAGAGGCGGGCCGCACAGGTGTCTCGACTTCGCTCGACACGAACGGGCTTTGTTGCGCTCGAACAGGTGGAAGGAGAAGGGCAATGAACACACCCAACGCATCCGGGTGGAAGCCCGAAATGACCCCCGCTAGCTCTGACGGCATGCATTCCGGCCCGGCGACCACCACCGGCAACCGCGCGCTGATGCTGGAAGAGCCGCTGCTGTTCGAAATCGGCCATGCCGACGAGACCGGCGTCGACCTGCCCGAAATCCAGCCCGGCCCGAACCGGCTGGGCGGATTCGAGCGGACCGGGACGATTGGCCTTGTCGGCCTGCACGAGCCCGTGGCGGTGCGCCACTACACGCGCCTCAGCCGCCAAAACTATGCCATCGACCTTGGCCTGTTCCCGCTCGGCAGCTGCACCATGAAGCACAACCCGCGCCTCAACGAAAAGGTCGCGCGGATGCCCGGTTTTTCCGACGTCCACCCGCTCCAGCCGGTCTCGACCGTGAGGGGCGCGCTGGAGGTGATGAACGAGCTGGCGCACTGGCTGATCGAGCTGACCGGCATGCACGGCGTGGCGATGAGCCCCAAGGCCGGCGCGCATGGCGAGCTGTGCGGCATCCTGTGCATCCGCGCTGCGCTTGAAGCCCGCGGGGATGCGCGCGAGGTGATCCTCGTGCCCGAAAGCGCGCATGGCACCAACCCAGCGACGGCGGCCTTCGCTGGCTACCGCGTGGAGGATATCCCCGCGACGCCGGAGGGCCGCGTCGACCTCCAAGCGCTGAAGGCACGGCTGGGCCCGGACGTGGCCGGGGTGATGATCACCAACCCCAACACCTGCGGCCTGTTCGAGCGGGACCTGAAGGCGATCTCCGACGCAGTCCATGCTGCCGGCGGGTTCGTCTATTGCGACGGGGCGAACTTCAACGCCATCGTCGGCAAGGTGCGCCCCGGCGATCTCGGCGTCGACGCCATGCA
>JAHDXX010000002.1:23191-47239 GCA_023384025.1 Sphingomonadaceae bacterium | reverse complement strand
CAGGTCCTTACCCGCAGCGGGC
This sequence comes from Sphingomonadaceae bacterium, assembly GCA_023384025.1. Lineage (GTDB taxonomy): Bacteria > Pseudomonadota > Alphaproteobacteria > Sphingomonadales > Sphingomonadaceae > 34-65-8. The sequence continues at coordinate 47,217 of JAHDXX010000002.1, read as the reverse complement.
GCCCTGCGGTCGTGGTCAAGCGAGAGGAGCGCGCCCTGCTCCGCTCCGACCAGTCGCCCGACAGTTATTTCAAACAGTCGATGTCGGCCAAGAAGCGCAAGGAACTGCGCCGCCAGCACAACCGTCTGGCCGAAGAAGGCACGCTGACGTTTGAGCGACAGCAAGACGATGACGGCATTGATGGGTGGATCGCCGAATATCTCGCGCTCGAGGCCCGTGGGTGGAAGGGTACCCGGGGCAGCGCCCTGGCCCAGAATCCGGGAAATGCCGCCCTGTTCCGGGAGGGACTGGCCGGGGCAGCACAGGCTGGTCGGCTGGAACGTCTCGCCCTGCGGCTCGACGGGCAGGCAATTGCCATGCTCGCGAACTTCCTGTGCCCGCCCGGCGCGTTCTCGTTCAAGACCGCCTATGACGAGGATTATGCCCGGTTCTCGCCCGGTGTGCTGCTCCAGCGCGAAAACCTCGCCTTGTTGGCCCGCGACGACATTGCCTGGGCCGACAGCTGTGCCGCCGCCGACCACCCGATGATCGAGCGGATCTGGCGCGACAAGCGCACCATGCTGCGCTTGTCGATTGCGATTGGCGGCGCGCCCCGGCGGGCGCTTGCCACAAGGATCTTCCGCGCCGAGCGCGGCACACCCCTCACCCCCGCCCCTCAGGAGACCTGAACCATGGGCATCGAACAGCACATCGCCATCCCGACCGAACGCCTTGCCCGGGCGGTGTTCCCGGACGACCAGCGCGCGCATTTCGCCACCAACTATCCGGAAACCCCGCACCTGCTGCGCCACCGGCTGGGTGAAAACGAGCTGCTCAACCTTGATGCGCTGGCAGCGCTCGCCGGGCGCCTGCCGGACAGCGCGATCGAATACAACCGCGGCAACCTGCCGATCGGAGTCGATGGCAAGCCCGCCCCGAGCGGCCTGACGATCGAGGAAACCATTCTCCACATCGCCACCAGCGACAGCTGGGCGGTTCTCAAGAACATCGAGCAAGTGCCGGAATACGAAGCGCTGTTGCTCAGCCTGTTGAACGAATTGCGCCCCGATATAGAAGCGCGGACCGGCGCCATGCTGCGTCCGCAGGGCTTCATCTTCATCTCCAGCCCCAACGCCGTCACGCCCTATCACTTCGACCCGGAGCACAACATCCTGCTCCAGCTGGTCGGCAGCAAGGTGATGACGCAGTTCCCGGCCGGCGATCCCCGGTTCGCCCCGGACGAGACCCACGAGAGTTACCACAGCGGCGGCCCGCGCGAACTGCACTGGCGCGACGAGCTGATGGAAGGGGCAACCGAGTTCCCGCTCCACCCCGGCGAAGCCGTGTTCGTGCCGGTGATGGCGCCGCATTTCGTTCGCGTTGGCCCGGAAAGCTCGATCTCGCTGTCGATCACCTGGCGCAGCGACTGGTCGTTTGCCGAAGCCGATGCGCGGGGATTCAACCACCTGATGCGCAAGGCCGGGCTGAGCCCCGCCGCGCCCGGACGCTGGCCTGCCACCAACAAGGGCAAGGCTTACGCCTTGCGCGCCCTGCGCCGGATCGGTCTCGCCTGAGTGCTGTCACCGGTTGACGGCTGATGCGCCGCGCCGCAAGGCGCAGGGCATGAACGAAGAACACGATCCGGAGAAGGCAGTAGGCGCACTGGTCCGCCTGCTGACGGTTGGCGATAACGGCGACGGAAGCTACACCGGCCGTCCACAGAAGGACGGGATCGGCCGGGTGTTCGGCGGGCAGGTCATCGCGCAGGCGCTGCAGGCGGCGCAGGCCGCCGCGCCCGAAGGCATGGTTGCGCATTCGCTCCACGCCTATTTCCTGCGCGGCGGACGCGAAGGGCCTGAGATCGGTTACCGTGTCGAAGCCGATTTCGAGGGACGCAGCTTCGCCAACCGCCGCGTGGTCGCAAGCCAGCCGGGCGACGATGGCAGCCGCACGCCGATCCTCAACCTCACCGCCAGCTTCCAGCGCCCCGAAGAAGGGCTGGAGCACGACGATTATGCCATGCCGCAGGTCGAGGACCCGGAGGACCTGCCCAGCGACATGGAGCAACGCCGCCGGTTCGTGGCCGAAATGGCGGATATCTCGGAAACCCAGCGCAACCTGATGCTGCGCCCGCGCCCGATCGAGATGCGTACGGTCGACAAGCTGCACTGGATGAATGCCGACCCCAAGCCGCCGCGCGCGCACAGCTGGTTCCGCACTGCCGCGCCGCTGCCTGACGATCCGGCGCTGCACCGCGCGGTGATCGCCTATGCCAGCGACTACACACTGCTCGGCACCAGCGCGCTGCCGCATGGCCTCAGCTGGGCGCGCAACGAACTGAAGGGGGCCAGTCTCGACCACGCGATCTGGTTCCACCGCCCTGCCCGCGCCGATGAATGGCTGCTCTACGCAACGGAAAGCCCGTGGAGTGGCGGCGGGCGGGGCATGAACCTGGGCCGGATCTTCAACCGCGCGGGCGAACTTGTCGCCAGCGTGGCACAGGAAGGGATGATGCGCCGCGCGCGCGGAGGGTAGTAATCTTAGCTGCCGACCACACAATACCGTTCACCCTGAGCTTGTCGAAGGGTCGTCTTGCTTCAAATGGCTGGGCTTGAGGTCCAAAGTAAAGAACGGTGCTTCGACAAGCTCAGCACGAACGGATGAGGTTCAGTTTTCCGGGCCAGAACTATCCCAATTTGCGCCTGGGGAAGAACGCGCTCGCCAGCCCTGATGCGGCGAACGGCTTCCACGTCCCCTCTTGCTGCGCCAGCCGGTCGGCAATCGCATAGATCGCGGCGGGATTGACCCCGAGTCCGCAATGGCTGGCAATCACTTCGATGTTTTCCGTCTGCGCGCCCGGTTCCTGCACCGAGCCGCGCCAGTGGACCACGCCATCGGTGCGGGTGAGGATCGACGTGGTCGGCACCGGCGGCGCCTCACCCAGATTGCGGAACCGGCCGCCCTGCATCGGCTCCGGCTCGTGCCCGTTGAGCCATTCGAACAGGCGGCGAGCATTGGTGTGGTTGCGGTCGTCGCTGATCGGGCTGCCGAGCGAGATCACCAGCCGCACCTTGTCCGGAGCCTGCTTGGCCAGTTCGCGCGCGAACACGCCGCCCAGGCTCCAGCCGACGATGGAGATCTTCCGCCCGGTCTGGTCAGCCAGCCGGTCGACGCACTCGGCCATGGCCGCGACACGGGCGTTGTCAACCCTGACATTGCGGCCCAGCCCCCAGCCAGCGGCGTGGTAACCGAGGTCGCGGAGCAGCGAGCGCAGCGGGGCAGTGGAGCTGTCCGACGCCATGAAGCCGGGCAGCACCAGCACGCCGTGTCCGTCGCCCTTGGGCAGAGTGCGCAACAGCGGGCGCAGCGCATAGAAGCTGGCCAGCTCGCCGAGCGCGCGGCCCGGTTCGGCCAGCGTCCACAGGCGGCTGGGCGGGCGGGCAGTACGGTTGTCATCAATGGCCATGGCTGCGCTCGTCATTTCTTCCTGCTCCCCGATGGTTTTTTGGCGGCCGGCTTTTTCGGTGCCGGCTTGGGTGTGACCCGCTTCGAACGCGCGGGCGCCGGTTTGGTTGCCCTGGGCTTTGGCGCTGCTTCCGGTTCGGACGCTGCCTTGGCCGCATCGCGCAGTTCGGCGAAGCTTTCCTCGATGCACCGGGCGTAGAATTCCGGATCGGGCATGGCCTTGCGGCAGGCGGTGAACGCGATAGTCGCTTCGCTGCAATAGCTTTGCACCACGTGGCCAAGGCCAAGCCCGTCGGTCAGGCACAACAGCCCCATCATGCTTTCGAGCCGCGCCCCGCTGGAATAGATCGGCACCGGCGGGCCGGGGACATTGGTGACCACGGTCGAGAACACCGGCCCGACCCCGCGATTGGCGAGCCCGAGACGGGTGTAGAGCTGCGCGCCCAAGGCCATGAACAGCGCCGGGCTGGCCTTGCTCATCTCGGTCATGTTGCGCGCGCCGAGAGCGTCGGTCATCGCCTTGGAATTGACCGTCTTGTCGTGGACGTACCGGAGCCGCTCGACCGGGTCCTCGATATGCGTGCCGAGGGGGGCGATCATCGCCGCGACCTGGTTGCCCATGTCACCCTTCTCGGTGGCAGAGCGGACCGAGATCGGCGCCATCGCGGTCAGGGTCTTCTTCTTCGGCAGCTCGTCATGGTGCTTGAGATACTTGCGCAGCGCCCCGCCGATCACCGCCAGGAACACATCGTTGACCTTGGCCCCCGGTGCCAGGGCGCGGATCGCCTTCACGTCGGCCAGCGGCAGGCTGCGCCCCTCGACCACGCGGTTGGCCGAGATGGCCTTGTTGAAGCGGGTCTTAGGGGCGACCATCTCGCTCGAGACGCCGAACTCCTTCTTCACCAGCCCGGTCACCACTTTCGCCAGACCCGGAACAGCCTTGGCCGCGACTTCAAGCTGCTTGACCGGATTGAGCAGCGCGTTGACGTAGCTCTTGCCTAGCAGTTCGGCCGGCCCCGGGACTCTTTCCGGTTTCCACTTGTCCGGCTTGTCGGGCGGCGGAGCGTCGGGCGCGAGCGTGTGCATCGCTTCCATAAGGTCGATCCCGCTCATCCCGTCGATCGCGGCATGGTGGACCTTGGTCACCATCGCGTAGCTGCCCGGGGCGACGCCAGGCACATTGTCGAGACCCTCGACCACGGTAAATTCCCACGGCGGGCGGGTCAGGTCGAGCGGGCGGGCGAAGATGCGGGCCGCCTGGATGCACAGTTGCCGCCAGTCACCCGGCTTGGGCAAGGCGACATGGCGGACGTGGTATTCGAGATCGAAGTCCGGATCTTCGATCCAGTAGGGATAGTCGAGATCGAACGGCACCCGCACCATGCGCTGGCGGAGCGTGCGGGAGAGCGGCTTGCGGCTGGCGAAGCACCCAAGGATATCCTAGAACCGGACACACCCGCCGGGCGCGGTGGCCGGGTTGTAGATCAGGATCGAGCCGATGTGCATCGGCGAATTGCGCGTTTCCAGCGCAACGAAACTGGCATCCATGCCCTGAAGCTGGCGCATCCAGTCCTCCCGCATCCGGCACGTCTGGCGCGCGCCTGTGCAAAGGGGGAGGCTAACAGAGCACGGGAACCAGTCAACCTGCCGGCTTCGTCAAGCCCTGCCCTTGCGGAATGCGCTCACAGCGCCGCGCCTGCCGCCACGCCGCTCGCCCAGGCCCACTGGAAGTTGTAGCCGCCGAGCCATCCGGTCACGTCGACCGCCTCGCCGATGGCATGGAGCCCCGGCACCCGCTTTGCCTCCATCGTGGTGCTGGAAAGCTCGGCCGTGGAAATGCCGCCCACGGTCACTTCTGCCTTGGCAAAGCCCTCGGTGCCGTTGGGATGGAAGGTCCACCGCGCCAGCCGCTCGCCCGCCGCGCGCAGGGCCTTGTCGGGTGTGTTGCCGAGATCATTGGGCAGCGACAGTCGCTCGGCAAGGATATCAGCCAGCCGCTGCGGCAAGGCCTCGCGCAGCAAGGAGCGAAGCGTTGCACGCGGGTGCATCCGCTTGGTCTCCAGCAGCCACTCCTTCCCGCGCCCGGGCAGGAAATCGATCACAACCGGCTCGCCGTGCTTCCAGTAGGAGCTCACTTGCAGGATCGCCGGGCCGCTGAGGCCCCGATGGGTGAACAGCGCCGCCTCGGCAAACCGCGCCGCGCCCGCCTCTGCTTCGACCGGGGCAGCAACGCCGGAAATTTCGCGGAACAGCACGTCGTCCCCGCCCAGCGTCAGCGGCACCAGCGCCGGGCGCGGCTCGACCACCTTGAGCCCGAACTGGCGGGCGAGGTCATAGGCAAAGCCGGTCGCGCCCATTTTCGGGATCGAAGGGCCACCGGTGGCGACCACCAGCGCCGGTGCACGGAATGTGCCCGTCTGCGTGGCGACAACGAACCCGCCATCATGCGCGACCAAGGCCACTTCCTCCCTGCACCGCACCGCGACCGCGCCCTTGGCGCACTCTTCCAGCAGCATTGCGACAATCTGCTTGGCCGAGCCATCGCAGAACAGCTGGCCCAGCGTCTTCTCGTGCCACGCGATGCCGTATTCCTCCACCAGATCGAGAAAATCGCGAGGGGTGTAGCGAGCCAGCGCGCTCTTGGCGAAATGCGGGTTGGCGCTGAGGTAGTTTGCCGGCCCGGCCCCGATATTGGTGAAGTTGCACCGCCCGCCGCCGGAAATCAGGATCTTCTTGCCCGGCGCCTCGGCCTTCTCCAGCACCACCACGCGCTTGCCCCGCTGCCCGGCGCGCGCGGCGCACATCAGCCCGGCGGCACCTGCCCCGAGGACAATCGCATCGTAATCCTGTGTCACGCCCCCGGCCATTGCGGGTTTGCCAAGCGGGCGCAAGATTCCTATCTCGCTGCCCCATGGCCCGCACCCCAGCAGGAACCCCGCACGACCCGAGAGGAAAGGAGCGTTTCAACGAGGAACGCGCCGCCTACACGGTCGCCAGCGCGCAGCCGGACCTTGAGGCGGGCATCGCCGCGATCCGCGAAACGCTCGCCACGCTGAAGCCACGCCCCGGCGTCTACCGCATGGTCGATGCGCGCGGTGACGTGCTCTATGTCGGCAAGGCGCGCAGCCTGAAGGCGCGGGTGGCGAATTACGTGCAGGTCGCGGCGCTCTCCAACCGGCTGCAACGGATGGTCAGCCAGACCCGCAGTATGGACATTGTCGTCACCAACAGCGAGGCCGAGGCACTGCTGCTGGAAGCGCAGCTGATCAAGCGCTTCCGCCCGCCGTTCAACGTGCTGCTGCGCGACGACAAAAGCTTCCCGTTCATCCTGCTGCGCGCCGACCACGCCTATCCCCGCATCCAGAAGCATCGCGGGGCGCGGAAGGCCAAGGGCAATTATTATGGCCCGTTCGCCAGCGCGGGCAGCGTCAACACCACCATCAACGCACTGCAAAAGCTGTTCCTGCTGAGGAGTTGCACCGACAGTTTCTTCAACAATCGTGACCGGCCCTGCCTGCTGTATCAGATCAAGCGCTGCTCCGCGCCCTGTGTCGGGCGGATTGACGCAGCGGGTTATGAAGCTCTGGTCGCGCAGGCGAAGGACTTCCTCGGCGGGAAGTCATCGGCGGTGCAACAGGATCTCGAACGGCAGATGGCCAAGGCCGCCGAGACGCTCGATTTCGAGACCGCCGCCATGCTGCGCGACCGGCTGCGCGCGGCGACCTTTATCCAGGGCAGCCAGGCGATCAATGCCGCCGGGGTGGGTGATGCCGACGTGTTCGCGCTCGCCGCCAAGGGCGGGCAGATCGCGGTGCAGGCGTTCTTCATCCGCGGCGGGCAGAACTGGGGGCACCGCGCGCTGTTTCCGGCCCACACCAGCGGTGTCGACGAAGCCGAAGTGCTGGCCGATGTGCTGCTGCAATTCTACGAGGAAGTGCCCCCGCCGCGCACTGTTCTGGTCGACCGCGACCTGCCCGAAGCCGAACTGCTGGCCGAGGCGCTGGGCGAAGCGGCAGGGCACAAGGTGGCGATCTCCGTTCCCCAGCGCGGCGACCGGCGGCGGCTGATGGAACAGGCCAGCCGCAACGCGGTCGAAGCGCTGGAACGGCGCATGGCCGAAAGCGGCAGCAAGGCCAGGGTCATGCGCGAGCTGGCCGAGTTCCTCGAACTGCCCGACGTGCCCGACCGGATCGAGGTCTACGACAACAGCCATATCCAGGGCACCAAGGCGGTCGGCGCGATGGTCGTCGCCGGGCCGGAAGGCTTGCGCAAGGGCCAGTACCGCAAGTTCAACATCCGCGAGGCGCAAGGCAACGATGACTTCGCGATGATGCGCGAAGTGATGCAGCGGCGGTTTCGGGCTTTGGCGGATCCTCCCCAGAATGGGGAGGGGGACCATGCGCAGCATGGTGGAGGGGCACCCTCTGATGAAGGGTTCAATCCGGGGAACGTGCCCCTCCACCCCGACGCTACGCGTCGCGGTCCCCCTCCCCGTTCCGGGGAGGAATGGCCCGACCTGGTCCTGATCGATGGCGGCAAGGGCCAGATGAGCGCGGTGCGCGATACGCTGGCCGAGATGGGCATCACCGACGTGCCCCTGATCGCCATTGCCAAGGGTCCGCATCACGGGCGCGAGGGGCGCGAGGTCTTTCATTTCCCCGACGGACGCGAAAAGACCCTGCCGGTCAATTCACCGGTGCTGTTCTATCTCCAGACCCTGCGCGACGAGGTCCACCGCTATGCGATCGGCGCGCACCGGGCCAAGCGCAGCAAGGCGATCACCGCCAGTCCGCTGGACGAGATTCCCGGCATCGGCCCGGCCCGCAAGCGCGCGCTGCTGCTCCACTTCGGCACTGCCAGCAAGGTCCGCGCTGCCTCGCTCGAAGACCTGCAACGCGCCCCCGGGGTCAGCGCCGGGGTCGCGCAGCAGGTCTACGACTTCTACCACGCCGGCGGCTAGAACATCTTCCTCAGGTCAATCCCGAGATAGCGCCCGACCGGGTCAACCAGGAACGGCTGGTAGGCCAGCGGCGTATCGCCATTGCTGTCCGTCACCTTGCGGCGGCCATCGAACACGTTGTCCGCCACCAGCGAGACCGAGAAGCCCTTGAGCAAGCCCTTGTCCACCTTGGCCAACCGGCCGATGTCGGCGAACAGGCGCAGGTTCAGGGTGGCAAGGTCATCGAAGAAAAGATCGGTGCTGCCGGGCAGGCCACTCCCGTTGACCCTTGCCTTGCCGGTGTACTGGCCCGAGGCGCGCAGGCCCCAGCCATTGCGGAAGACCCCGGCCTCCAGCCGCGAGGTGTGCCGCGGGAAACCGTTGGCCGAGAGGCCGTCACCTGCCAGCTGGTCGATCACGGGCACGCCGGGTGCCACCAGCACGGTGTTGTTCAGTTCGATGGTGTGGGTAAGGGTCACGAAGTAGCGGCCCACGGTGTCACGACCGGGGCCGAAGCCGCCCATCATGCCGCGCCCGCCGCCACCGCCCGGACGGCCGCCCTGCCCTGCACGCGGCGGACCACCGGCGCCCGCTTGCCCGCCACCCCTTGGCGGGCCGTCGCTGCTGCACAGCATGGTGCGGAACTGGGCCAGCCGCGCCGGGTCGATCTTGCCGTCTTCGCCGCGGAACCGCTCCAGCATGCGCTTCGCCTGCTCCGGGTCGAGCCCTTCGGGCATGCCCTCGGGCAATTCACCCCGGTCGATCGCTTCGGCGAGCGAGACCATGAAGGCCTCGCCGTCATCGGCACAGAGCCGCGTACGGAAGGCCATGAACCGTTCGCGCTGCGCTTCGCTCGGGGCACCGCCACCTGCACCGGACGGCGGGCCGCCGGCGCCGAAGCGGGGGCCGCCCCCACCGGCACCCGGCGGGGGGCCACCCCCCTCGCCACCTTGCGGTTGCGGCGGCTGTCCGAAGCTGCCGCGCATGGTCAGGCCGAAGGCGAGCCGTTCGGCGCGGGTCTCGGCGAAAGTCACCGGCCGCCGGTCGATTGCCTGCAAGCTACCGTCGAGGCCCCGCGTCACCCGGCCCGGGAACGCTGCCTCTATCGCCGGGGTCAGCAGCGGGAAGTTGGAGGTGACGTTGTTCGAGCGATTGCGGATATAATCGATCTGGAGCTGCGCCCCGTCGATCGGCAGCTCGATATTCGCGCTGAACTTCCAGTCCTTCTGCGTTTCGGCCACCAGCGCCGGGTTACCCCCGGTGGTGATCGTCACCAGCACGCTTTCGCCGCGCACCAGGTCGAACACCGGCACGTTGAAATCGGTGATGACCGGATTGCCGAGCTGGGTCAGGCCCGGCGCCACTTCACGCCAGGTATAGGTCGCTTGCAGTTCGATGCCGTCGACCGGCGACCAGTTGAGACCGCTGCTCCAGTCGTAGAGCGTGCCGAAGTCCGACAGGTGGTTGAACCCGACCTGCCCGCTCAGCGAAATGTCGCCAATCGCATCGGCAAAGCCTTCGCGGCGGCTGGTAATCGGAACGACCACGTTGAGGCCGCCTGACAGGTCGCCGCGGGTCAGCTGCACCGCGGTGCCCGATCGGGTATCGGCGCTTTCGATCCGGGTCCAGTCGTAGCCGAAGTCGACCGTGGTCGACAGTTCCCCGCCGGGAAGCAGCAGCGGCGATCCGCGCGCAGTCAGCAGCGCCGTGCCATCATAGACCTTGCTGTCCGCCACGTCGAACCCGTTCCCGGCGCGCCGGTCGATCTCGGTCCGGCTGTCAGCCAGGCTCGCATCAAACGTGCCGGTCAGCTGGAAATCGCCGGCCGGACGGGTGTAGCTGCCCGCCGTGGCGTAAGTGTGCGTCTGGTTGCGCCTCTCCAGCGGGCTGTTCAGCAGGTCGAGGCCCGAAAGGCTGCGCGAGCGGTTGCGCTGGAACGTGCCGTTGAGGCTGACGCTTGATCCGCTTTCGATAAAGCTTTTGGCCCAGTTGGCCGAGGCCTGGATTTCTGCCGTATCCGGCACCAGGCTGCGGAAATCCGCCGGGTCCGGCGTGCCCGGGGCGACCGGGCCAGTGGTCTGGATCACACCGCGTTCGCCTTCGGTCAGCAGCGAGACATCGGACAGCTCGAGACTGAGATTGAGCCGCCCGCCATCGGCGATCCGCAGCATGCTCAGTTCCTGCTCGGTGCGCGAGTAGCCGCCCCGGTCGGGCTGTTCGTATTCCAGCTCGATCTCGCGGCTGGAGAACTTGTTCTTGAGCACGAAGTTGACCACGCGCCGGTCGGGCGGGAAACCGAACCGCTGGGCGACTTCCTCGGGGAAGACTTCGACCTTTTCGATCGCTTCCGGGGGGTAGGAGCGGAATTCGCGCGGGGAGCCGATCCGGATACCGTTGACGAGGAAGATCGGCTGCCCGCCACCACCGCGCCCGCGGGCAGAGCCGGTCTGCGGCGCGATCGCCGCCAGCAGGTCGGCAATCGAGGTCGCCCCGATCGCCTCGATATCCGCAGCTTCCAAAGTGTCGACCGGCGCGGTCTCGACATCGAGCTGGCCCGGAATCCGGTCGGCACGGACAACGATTTCGCCGCTGGCGGCAGAATCCTGGGCCGCAAGCGGCGCGGCAAGACCAAGAGCGAGAAGCGGCAGGGGGGCAAACCGGTTCAACTGGGAGACCTTTGAATGGGACGGCAAACAGGGAATGGGCGGACTGGGTTGACCAGCCCGCCCTTGGGGGAGTTATGGTTTCAAAACGAGCAACGTTTTGTATCGCTCCGCCGCTCGTCGGGCTTGGTTGACGGTTCGTCGATAGACAGGGCGCGCGCGAGGCTTTCCTTTTGCCCTGCCCCCCGCTATGGGGCGCCACCGACTGACAGCTTCTCGAACGGAAAATGGAACTACATGGCTAAAGAAGAACTCCTCGAAATGCGCGGCAAGGTGGTGGAACTGCTGCCCAACGCGATGTTCCGGGTGGAGCTCGAGAATGGCCATGAAGTGCTCGGCCACACCGCAGGCAAGATGCGCAAGAACCGCATTCGCGTGCTGGTTGGTGACGAGGTTCTGTGCGAACTGACACCGTACGACCTCACCAAGGCGCGCATTACCTACCGCTTCATGCCCGGACGCGGCGGCCCCGGCCCGCAGTAACACTGCGTGGGCAACCACACCCTCATTCTCGCCTCCGCCAGCCCGCGCCGCCGCGAACTGATCGCGCGGCTAGGGATCGAGCCTGCCGGGATCGCACCTGCCGACATCGACGAGACCCCGCGCAAGGCGGAGCTGCCGCGCGACTATGCCCGCCGTATGGCGCGGGAGAAGGCGCTGGCGGCTGCTTCTGCCGATGCCCATGTGCTGGCCGGTGACACCGTGGTCGCCGTCGGTCGCCGGATCCTGCCCAAGGCGGAAGATGAGGCGACCGCGCGCCACTGCCTCGAACTGATGTCAGGCCGCCGCCACCGGGTGCTTTCCGCCATTGCCTTGCTCGCCCCTGACGGCACCTTGCGCGAGCGGCTGAGTGAAACGATCGTGGTGTTCAAGCGGCTCGCCCCGGACGAGATCGCCGCCTACCTCGCGAGCGGCGAATGGCAGGGCAAGGCGGGCGGCTATGCCATCCAGGGCAGCGCCGAGGGCCTGATCCGCCGCATCGACGGCAGCCATTCGGGCGTGGTCGGCCTGCCGCTCCACGAAACGCGGGCGCTGCTCAAGGCAGCGGGTTTCGGCCTTGGCTGAGTGGCTGGTCGAAGCCGGGATCGGCGAGGAACGCGCCGTCCGGCTCGACAATGGCCGGATTGTCGCCGCCCGTCTCCGGTGGCCGGGCCGGATCGCTGCCGGAGCAGTGGTCGAGGCGACCGTGCAGCAGCGCTTCCCCGGCACTGGCCATGCCCTTGTCCGCCTGCCCGATGGAACCGAGGCCCATGCCCGACGCCTGCCCAAGGCGGACAGCGAGGGCCGCACGGTGCGCGTGCTGATCGAGCGCGAAGCCATGGCCGAACGCGGTCGGTTGAAACGCGCGCAGGCGGTCAGGACCGATCTGCCGCTGGCACCCTCGCCCAGTCTTGCGGAAAGCCTGCGCGCTGAAGGCCACACCGCAAGCGAAGTCCATCGCTTCCCGGCCGAAGCCGACTGGGAAGACCTGTTTGCCGAAGCATGGAGCGGAACCGTCGCGTTCCATGGCGGCACATTACTGTTTGCCGACACCCCCGCGATGACCCTGATCGATGTCGATGGTCACCCGCCGCAAGCCATCGCCATGAACGCCGTACCGGCACTGGCGCAGGCCCTGCGCCGGTTCGACCTTGCCGGCAACATCGGCATCGATTTCCCGACCCTGCCCGACAAGGGCGACCGGCAGGTGGTCGATCGCGCCCTCGCGACGGCGCTGGATGGCTGGCCGCATGAACGGACCGCAATGAACGGGTTCGGGTTCGTCCAGATCGTCGCCCGGCTGGAACGCACCCCGATCCTGCGCCGGATCGCCGTCTCGCGGGTCGGCGCTGCGGCAAGAATCGCCCTGCGCCGGGCCGAGCAGCTCGACGGTCCCGGGGTGACCCTGCTCACCGCGCACCCCGCGCTCAAAGCCAAGCTTCGGCCCGAATGGCTCGCCGAGCTGGAGCGCCGCACCGCTCGCCCGGTCCGCGTCGAAACCGACCCCGGCCTTGCGCTGGAGGCAGCCAGCGCCCAGATCGTGCCCCATGACTAGCGCCCGCCCCTGCCCGATCTGCCGCAAGCCGCGAGTCGCCGAACACGCGCCGTTCTGCTCTACCCGCTGCCGCGACCGCGACCTCGCGCAATGGTTCGGCGACGGTTATGCCGTCCCCGGCCGCCCTGCCCTGCCCGAGGAAATCGCCGCCGAAGTGATCGGTCGGAACGACGACTAAAATCGCGCCAAACACCCCTTGCCAAAGCTGGCGCGCTTCGCCATAGGCGCGCTTCCAACCGCTCGCCGGCCCTTGTGGTCGCCCGCAGAGTGCAAGCCTCGGTAGCTCAGTTGGTAGAGCATGCGATTGAAAATCGCAGTGTCGGTGGTTCGAATCCGCCCCGAGGCACCACCCTTTTTCTTGCGTATCCTCGCTTCGCTGCGGGCGCGCGGTCGCGCTTGCGGACCCTGACGGGTCCGGAGTCTTGTTTGCGCATCCTCGCTTCGCTGCAGGCGCGCCGGACAAGCCCTCCCCCGACAATTGCCACACGTGCGCTTTCGCTGTAAGGGCGCGTCAGAGGCCCCGGCGTCGCAATCCGCGTGCCGGGGCGCCGCATTTTCGCGCAAGGAATCGTGCCATGTCCCGTCGCCGCCAGATTTACGAAGGCAAGGCCAAGATCCTCTATGAAGGTCCGGAACCGGGCACCCTGATCCAGTACTTCAAGGATGACGCGACCGCGTTCAACGCGGAAAAGCGTGGCACGATCAATGGCAAGGGCGTGATCAACAACCGCATCAGCGAATATGTTTTCACCCGCCTCGGCCACATCGGCATCCCGACCCACTTCATTCGCCGCCTCAACATGCGCGAGCAGCTGGTCCGGCAGGTCGAGATCATCCCGATCGAGGTGGTGGTGCGCAACATCGCCGCTGGCAGCATTTCCAAGCGCCTCGGCATCCCCGAAGGCGAACCGCTACCGCACACGCTGATCGAGTATTACTACAAGGACGATGCGCTGGGCGACCCCATGATCGCGGAAGAGCATATCGCCTGCTTCAACTGGGCCGGTCCGGAAGAGATGCAGGACATCGCCAGCATGGCGATCCGCATCAACGATTTCATGAGCGGGATGTTCGCCGCAATCGACATCCGCCTGGTCGACTTCAAGCTCGAGTTCGGCCGGATCTGGGATCAGGACAACTATCCGCGCGTGATCCTGGCGGACGAGATCAGCCCCGATGGCTGCCGCCTGTGGGACATGAAGACCGGCGAAAAGCTCGACAAGGACCGCTTCCGCCGCGACCTCGGTGGCGAGGAAGAGGCCTATCAGGAAGTCGCCCGCCGCCTCGGCCTGCTCAATGGCGACGACAGTGGCCCCGGCGAAGTGTTCGATCTCAGCGCCCATCGCGGCCGGTTGCGCACCGGACCCAAGCCGAAGAAGTAGGCGCTAGACGCAGTACGTGAGCGTGAGCCCGCTCGGCCCGATGGCGTAGGCGCATTCGGGCATGTGGTCGCCATCGACCTGAACCGGGCTGACGCAGCGGTCGAACTCGATCCGGCGGCAGGTGCGGATTTCCGCCAGCCCCAGGCGGTCAACCGGCAAGTGCAGCATGGCCGCCGCGCTCAGCGCCAGCGCGCCGCGACGGGTCGAGCGGGTCACGGTAATCAGCTCCACCGAATCGGCCTTGAGCGCCGCCTTGCCGCTAAGCCGGAATGGCCCGCCGTAGAGCGCGCCGTGCGACACGATCGCCGCTTCCGCCTCGCACGAGAACGGTGTTCCGTCGGCCAGTTCTCCGCGGATGTGCAGCGGGTCGCGCGGCCAGCGGCGCAGCAGCCGCATCATCGCCACGACATAGGCATAGCGCCCGATCCGTTGCTTGAGCGCGCCGGAAACGGTGGCGACAGCATGACTGTCCGGCCCGATGCTGAGACACGATACGATCGGCATCGCCCCGAGCCGATAGAGCGGCGAACGGACCCAACTGTCCGGCCCCCGTTCCCACGCGGCGGCGATCTGTGCCGCAAGCCGCGCCGGATCGCGCTGATAGCCCAGTTCGCGGGCGACCAGGTTGATCGTCCCGGCAGGGGCAATCGCCAACGGGACCGAACCGGCCTCGTTACCCAGCGCCTGCACCGTATCGCGCAAGGTTCCGTCACCCCCGTGGACACAGACCAGATCGGCGGTGCCCGAGAGACGCACGCCTTTTCGCGTGGTTGGCAGGGCACGTGCGTCGATCCCATGCGCGGCAAAGGCCTCGATCAGCCGGGACAGCCGGCGTTCGCGAAAGCTGCCCGCGACCGGGTTGTAGACGAGATCGATCTTCATGGCGGTGCTGCCATAGCCGCAAAACCCTTGAAAAACCGCCAAGACCGGTCGCCGGTTATTGCCGCGTTCAGCCAGGGCCTGCATAGACCGGGACATGCTGAAAAGACTGCTGCTTGTCACCGCCACTGCGCTGCTGGCCACCGCCCCCGCATTTGCGCGCGAAACCGCCCCCGCGCCTGCCGAAAATGCTGCCCTGCAGAGCGACCTTGCGATCGAGGACGGGTGGATTGTCGGCCAGCTCGACAACGGCATGCGCTACCTCATTCGTCGCAACGATCGCCCGGAGGGCACTGCGCTGGTGCGGATGGAAATTGCCGCCGGGCGGCTCGACGAACGCGAGGGCGAGCGCGGCCTGGCCCACTATGTCGAGCACATGGCGTTCAACGGATCGACCAACGTGCCCGAAGGCGAAATGGTCAAGCTGCTGGAGCGGCTCGGCCTGGCATTCGGCGCCGACACCAATGCCGCCACCGCATTCGATTACACCCAGTACAAGCTGGACCTGCCGCGCACCGATCCGGCCCTGCTCGATACGGCACTGATGCTCATGCGCGAGACCGCAAGCGAGCTGCTGTTCGACCCCGAGGCGGTCGAGCGCGAGCGCGGCATCCTGCTGGCGGAGCGGCGCGACCGGACCAATTTCACCTCGCTCGCTGCCGCCGACCAGATCGATTTCATGTTCCCCGGCTCGCGCTTTTCCAGCCGCTTCCCGCTGGCTGACCGGGAAGATGTCGCCACCGCCGATGCTGCGACGCTGAAAGGCTTCTGGGCGCGCAATTACGTGCCCGGCAAGACAACGCTGGTGGTGGTCGGCGATTTCGATCCGGCCGACGTGGAAGCCAGGATCCGTGCCCGCTTCAGCGACTGGCAGGCGGCACCGGTCGATCCGCAACCCGATGCCGGACCCAGCGATCCGGCCTATGCCGGGCAAACCGACATCTACCTCGACCCGGCGCTGGACGAGCAAGTGACGCTGTTGCGCAACGGCGCGTGGCTTGACGAGCCTGACAGCAAGGCGACCCGCCAGCGTGACCTGTTGCGCGCGATCGGTTCGGGGATCGTCAACCGGCGCCTCCAGCGGCTCGCGCTGGCGGAAGACCCGCCCTTCCGCAATGCCGGGTTCGGCACTGGCGACGTGTTCGAAACTGCGCGCCAGACCTCGCTCACCATCAACGCGATCGAAGGCCAGTGGCAACGCGGGATGGAAGCTGCGGTGGCGGAATACCGCAAGGCGCTGGTCCACGGCTTTACCGAGGACGAAGTCGCCGAACAGCTCGCCCGGTTGCGCACGGCCTACGAAAATGCAGCCGCCGGTGCCACAACGCGCAGCAATGCCGCCTTTGCCAATTCCGCCCTGCTTTTCGCGCGCGACGGACGCATTCCCGATGCACCTGCAGCCCAGTTGGCGCAGTTCGAAAGCACCGCCCCGCTCGCCACGCCCGAAGCCGTGCTGGCCGCCTTGCGCGAACATGCCCTGCCGCTCGATCAGGCGCTGATCCGGTTCCAGGGCCGCACCGAACCTGTCGGCGGCGCGGCGGCTTTGCGGGCCGCCTTCGATGCGGCCATGGCAGCAGAAGTGGCAGCACCTGACCGGGCCGAAGCGGCCACGTTTGCCTACACCGATTTCGGCACCCCCGGCACTGTCGTGGCCGATACGGTGGAGCCGCAACTCGGCATCCGTACCGTGCGCTTCGCCAATGGTATCATGCTCAACCTCAAGCGGACCGAGCTGGAGAAAGACCGTGTGCGCGTGTCCATGGCGCTCGACGGGGGCAGCCTGCTCGATACGCGCGAGCAGCCGCTGGGCACGGCCCTCACTGCGCTGTTCACCGCAGGGGGACTGGGCAAGCACTCGCTCGATGAATTGCAGACCGTGCTGGCCGGCCGCACCGTCGGTGCTTCGCTCGCCAGCGACGCGGACAGCTTCCGGGCGGATGCGAGCACGACCCCGCGCGATCTCGAATTGCAGCTGCAACTGCTTACCGCCTTCCTGACCGACCCGGGCTACCGCCCTGAAGCAGTCACGCGCTATCGCAATGGTCTGGATGACTACTTCGCCCGGATCGAGGCGACACCGCGCGGCGTCCTCGGCGTGCGCGAGAGCGAAATCGTCTCGGATGGCGATCCCCGTTTTTCACTCCAGCCGAAGGAAGCCTATGCCGCGCTCGAATTTTCCGGACTGAGAGCAACCCTGGGTGACCGGCTGGCTCAGGGCGCGATCGAACTGGCGTTGGTCGGCGACATCGACGAGGAGGCAGCGATTGCCCTGGTTGCCCGCACGCTGGGCGCACTTCCCCCGCGCGAGAACAGCTTCCGCGCCTATGCCGAAAACCGCGACCGTGCGTTTACAGCGGATCGCGGGCGGCGCGTGCTCCAGCACCGCGGTGAGGCCAATCAGGCGTTGGTGCGGGCCATCTGGCCGACCACCGACGACAGCGACGTGCTGACGGTATCCACCCTGAACCTGCTGCGCGCCGTGGTTGATCTGAAGGTGACCGAGGAGCTGCGCGAGAAGCTGGGCAAGACCTACTCCCCCAGCACCAGCAACGAGCAGAGCGAAGTCTGGCCGGGCTATGGCACCTTCGGCATCACCGCGACTGTCGCTCCACAAGAAGTCGACGCGACCAGCGCCGCCATTCGCGAGGCAATGGCCACGCTGATTGCCGAGCCGGTCGATGCCGACACCTTCCAGCGCGCGCGCCAGCCGATTCTCGAGCGGCTCGACAACCTGCTCAAGAACAACGGCGGCTGGCTGTCGATGGCGCGCCGGGCGCAAAGCAAGCCCGACGACATCAGTCGCTACGTCACGGCCAGGGCCCGCTACGAGCAGCTGACCCCGGCCGATGTCCAGGCCATGGCGGCACGCTTCCTCGACCCGGCGCAGGCGCTCGAAATCGTGGTTCTTCCGCGCCAGCCCTGATCCGGTGCGGTGCACAGAGCCGCGCGGTGGATTGCCTTGTGCGCGGGCACGGCTATAGGCCTGCGCACCAGACAAGCCCGGAGTCCCCGCCATGAAAGTCCGCGTCCATGTCAGCCTCAAGCCCGGTGTGCTCGACCCGCAGGGCCGCGCCGTTCATCACGCGCTGCAAGGCCTCGGTTTCGAAGGCGTGAGCGATGTCCGGGTCGGCCGGACAATCGAACTCGACGTGGCAGACAGCACCACTGACGAAGCGCTCGACGAGATGTGCCGCAAGCTGCTCGCCAACATGGTGATCGAGAACTACCGGATCGAGAAGCCGGAGACGGTGTGATGGCGGGTTTTCGCGCAGCGGTCGTCACTTTCCCCGGCTCGAATTGCGACCGCGACATGGCGGTGGCGCTGGAAAAGGTTTCCGGCACCGCACCGATCCGGGTGTGGCACGGCGACGCCGACCTGCCTGACCGGCTCGATTTCATCGCCCTGCCCGGCGGCTTTTCCTACGGCGACTACCTGCGCTCGGGCGCGATGGCGGCGAACAGCCCGGTCATGCGCTCGGTCAAGGCCGCAGCGGAACGCGGCGTGCCGGTGCTGGGGGTGTGCAACGGGTTCCAGGTTCTGACCGAAGCGGGCCTGCTGCCCGGCGCCCTGATGCGTAATGCCGGCCAGAATTTCATCTGCCGCACCGTGGCGCTGGGCGTGGAGAACACCCAGAGCCTGTTTACCTCCGGCTACGAAAATGGCGCGACCGTGCATATTCCGGTGGCTCACCATGACGGGAACTACTTTGCCGACGACGCCACGCTCGACCGGCTTGAAGGCGAAGGCCGGGTTGCGTTCCGCTATCTCGAAGCGGTCAACGGGTCGCAGCGCCAGATTGCCGGGATCCTCAACGAAGCGGGCAATGTGCTCGGCATGATGCCGCACCCGGAGCGGGCCATCGAGCAGGATCATGGCGGAACTGACGGTCGGGCGCTGTTCGAAAGCGCGGTGCGCGCCCTCGCCGGGGCGACGGCCTAAAGCGGAACCCTAGCTGGCCAGTCGCTTGGCGCGGGCGAAGATCGCGCGGGCATCGGCAGCCGCCATCGGCCGACCGAAGTAATAGCCCTGGATCTTGTTGCAGCCCATGGCGCGAATCATGGCGGCCTGCTCCTCGGTCTCCACCCCTTCAGCGGTAGTGGTGAGATCGAGGCTCTGCGCCATGGCGACAACCGCGCGAATAATCGCGAGACTTTCAGGGTCGTTCCCGGAGGCCCCCTGAACGAAGCTGCGGTCGACCTTGATGGTATTGAACCGCAGCTTGCGCAGGTATCCGAGCGAGGAATAGCCGGTACCGAAGTCGTCGAGCGCGATACTGCAACCCAGCGCCATGCACTGCTCCAGCGCCCCGCGTGCCACGTCGGCTTCGCGCAGGAAGATGCTCTCGGTCACTTCCAGTTCGAGGCGTGCCGGCTCCAGCCCGGTTACAGCGAGCGCGCGGACGACCATCTTGGCAAAGTCGGGTTCGACCAGCTGCTCGGCGGATACGTTGACGTTGACCTTGACATTGGTGGGCCACTGCACCGCTTCGCGGCAAGCCTGCTCCAGCACCCATTCGCCGATCGGCACGATCAGGCGCGTGTCTTCCGCCAGCGGGATGAACTTTGCCGGGCTGACGAATCCGTGGTCAGTGCTGTTCCACCGGACCAAGGCCTCGAAGCTGACCACCTGTTCGCTGTTCGCATCGACCACCGGCTGGTAGTTGAGCGAAAGTTCCTGCCGCTCGAGCGCACGGCGCAGCGCGAATTCGAGCTGTCGGCGTTCTTCTGCCGAAGCATGCAGCGAAGGTTCGTAGTTGCAGTGGCTGCCGCCGCCTTCGTCCTTCGAACGGTATAGCGCCAGATCCGCGTTGCGCATCAGTTCCTCGACCGTCTTCCCGTCCTTGGGCGCCATGGCCGAGCCGACGCTGGCACCGACGTAGAGGGTGTGATGGTCGATTTCGTAAGGCTGCGACAACCGGTCGATCACCCGCCGGGCGGTACGCTCGACCAGCCCCTGCTCGGAAGCATCGCGGATCACGATGGCAAATTCGTCACCGCCCAGGCGACCGATCAGCGCATTTTCGCCGCTCAGTTCCTTCAGACGCCGCGAGACCTGAGCCAGCAGCTGGTCACCGACCATGTGGCCAAGCGAATCGTTGATCGACTTGAACCGGTCGAGGTCGATCATCAGGAAGGCGCAGCGGGTGCGCCACTGCTTGGCGTAACGCATGGCCTCGCCCAGCGCTTCGTTGAGCATCAGCCGGTTGGGCAAGCCTGTCAGCGTGTCATAACGGGCAAGATAAGCGATCTTTTCCGATGATTCGCGCTGCTCGGTCACGTCAGAGCCGACACCGCGGAAACCGACATGGTTGCCCTGATCGTCGAGCATGGGTGTGCCTGACAGTTCCCACCACCGGTTCTCGCGGTTGATCGTCACCTTGACGATCAGGTTGGAGAAGCTTTCGCGGCGTTTCAAGCGTTCGGCCAGATCGTGCAGGCTCGGCGGGAACTGCCCGCTTTCCCAGGCATCGCCGGCAATCAGCTCGAGGAAGGATTTGCCTTCGGCATCCTCGGGCGAGCGGCCCAGAGCATAGGCAAAGCGGGGTGACGCCTTGCGCACGCGGCGATTGGTATCGACCTGCCACAGCCAGTCGGCCTGGTTTTCCTCGAATTCGCGCAGCAGCAGCGAGACCACTTCGCTCTTTTCGGCGATGGCGGATTCCGACAGGCGGGCGCGCAGGTAGGAGCGGGAAATCTCCACGCTGCCGATACCGATCGCTGTTGCAATCGCGATGGCCGCCACGGCGGCAACGTATTCACCCAGCACCAGACCGCAGGCGACCGCAAAGACGGCCTTGACCACCGAGAACACGATCGTGGCTGCGGGCGGAGCAGCCGCGACCAGTGTCAGCGCGGTCGCAGTCGTGGCGACGACCAGATAGCTGAGCAGGAATGCGCGCGAATCCCCGTCGTAAGCGGCCAGAACCAGTGGCAGGCAGCACACCACGGCAATCACGGCGGTTGCGGCGGTGTGCGACGTGAGTTCCGACGGAGCCATCGCGCGGCGGTCGGTATCGGCCAGTTGCCGGTCGAGACGGGCAACATGACCAATGGCAAGCGCCAGTAGACCGAGCCAGCCGGCCATCAGGAGCATGTAGCCGGAGGCTGCATTTGCAAGCAGCAGGAAACTGGCTGCCACAGCAAAGATGCCAGTGCGCCAGTGCACGTTGCGCCACAACTGGGGATACTGAAACCCGCGCAGCTGCGACCAGCCGTCTTCGCCGCGGTCACCGAACCCGATGACTGCGCGCGTCGCCAGACTGTCCGGTACGCCGGAAGTATGCCCCTGTTCTTCGCTCACACTTGCCGTTTAGCGGGCAAACCTTGCTAGCGGGTAAAGCTAGCCCGGTCGTGCCTGAAAGCCGCAAGTATGGCGTGAATTATTCGACTGTTACCGACTTGGCGAGGTTGCGCGGCTGGTCGACATCGGTGCCCTTCACGCAAGCCACGTGGTAGGCAATCAGCTGCACCGGCACGGCATAGACCAGTGGTGCAATCAGCGGATGGACCCGGGGCATCTCGATCGTGGCCAGGCAACCGTCACCCGCTTCATCAAGCCCTGCGCGGTCGGAGACGAGCACGATCTTGCCACCGCGCGCGCGCACTTCCTGCATGTTCGAAACCGTCTTTTCGAACAACGGGCCGGACGGCGCGAGCACGATCACCGGAACGGCTTCGTCAATCAGCGCAATAGGCCCGTGCTTCATCTCGCCCGATGCGTAACCCTCTGCGTGGATATAGCTGATTTCCTTGAGCTTGAGCGCACCTTCCAGTGCCAGCGGATAGTCCGGACCCCGCCCGAGGTAGAGCACGTCACGCGCGGGGGCGATCAGGTGGGCCATGGCCGCGATATCGTCATCATGGGCCAGGGCCGCGTTGAGCGCGGCGGGCGCTTCGAGCAGGTGGCGGACCACCTCTTGCTCTTCCTCGCGGCTCATCCGGCCCTTCTTCACTGCCATGTGCGCGGCAAGCGCGGCGAGCACCGCCAGCTGGCAAGTGAACGCCTTGGTCGACGCGACGCCGATTTCCGGGCCGGCATGGGTCGGCAGCAGCAGGTCCGCCTCGCGCGCCATCGAACTGGTCGGCACGTTGACGACAACACCGATCGTCTGGCCGTTCTCCTTGCAGTGACGCAAGGCGGCGAGCGTATCCGCCGTCTCGCCGCTCTGCGAGATGAACAGCGCCAGGCCGCCCTCTTCCAGCACAGGCTCGCGGTACCGGAATTCGGAGGCGACATCGATGTCGACCGGCACGCGGGCGAACTGTTCGAACCAGTACTTCGCCACCATCCCGGCGTAGTACGAGGTACCGCAGGCGACGATGGTGATCCGGCGAACCTTGGAAATGTCGAAATCGAGCTGCGGCAGGGCCACCGCATTGTCAGCGCGGTGGATGTAGGACGCGAGCGTCTGCGCCACCACGGTCGGCTGCTCGAAGATCTCCTTCTGCATGAAGTGGCGGTAGTTGCCCTTCTCGACCGCGGCCGCCGAGGCGCCGGAAATCGTCACTTCGCGCTCGACGCGGTTGTTGTCCTTGTCGAAGATCACGGCCCCGTCTCGGGTCACGATCACCCAGTCCCCTTCGTCGAGGTACGTGATCTTCTGGGTCAGCGGGGCGAGTGCGAGTGCATCGGAGCCGAGGTAGGTTTCCCCCTCCCCCCAGCCAACCACCAGCGGCGACCCGAGCCGCGCGCCAATCAGCATGTCCGGGTGCTCGCGAAACGCGATGGCCAGGGCAAAGGCGCCGCGCAGGCGCGGCAGAACAGCCTTGACCGCATCTTCCGGGCTGGCCCCGCGCTCGATCTCGGCCGAAACAAGGTGCGCGACCACTTCGGTATCGGTTTCGCTCTCGAGCTTGCGTCCGGCGCGCTCCAGCTCGTCACGCAGCGGCTTGAAGTTCTCGATGATCCCGTTGTGGACGAGAGCGACTTCGCCCGTCGCATGAGGGTGCGCGTTGGCTGCAGTCGGCGAGCCGTGGGTCGCCCAGCGGGTATGGGCGATGCCGATCAGGCCCGGGGCCGGATTGCGCTCCAGCTCGGCAACCAGATGCAACAGCTTGCCCGGTGCCCGGCGACGAACCAGCGCGCCGCCATCGATAGTGCACACACCGGCACTGTCATACCCGCGATATTCCATGCGCCGCAGGCCGTCGACCAGCCGCTCCGCTACCGGTTCCTTGCCGACAATGCCGATAATTCCACACATCGATTTTTGCTTTCGCTAGAGGGTATAGGGAACCCGGATTCCCGGCATCTCTGCCGGAAAATCCTTGGTATTTCGTGTAATCAGGATTGAACCACTCACTTGGGCTGTGGCGAGAATATAGGCATCCAACAATTTCATCTTGGAACGATGCCGAATGTCTGCCGCCGCGGTCGCAATGCGCGCATCAATCTCGACGACCTCGAACGGCGCAATCAGCTCCCGAATTGTATCACGCGTTTCCAGCGCTTCTCCAGCCAGGATCTCTGTCCACACGACCCGACTGATGCGGTGCCGGTTGTATCGCGAAAGCTCATTGATCGCTTGTGGGCGATCCTTAAGCCAGTCGATCAGAATGTTGGTATCGAAGAACGGATCGGACACGATTTAAAGGTCTTCGAGAGGCTTGCGGTCTTCACGCATGGCGCGCTGATACTCGATCGGATCGCCGATATCGGTGCGGTTCTTCCAGTAGCCTGCGCC
>JAHDXX010000002.1:0-23181 GCA_023384025.1 Sphingomonadaceae bacterium | reverse complement strand
GATCCAGTCCTTCGTTCCCCTTGTCGGCGTTTGCGCCTTGTAGGTTGCGACCGCCTCTCGCAGCACCGACGCGCGAGACTTGCCCTGCTCGGCAGCGATCAGGTCCAGCCACTTGATATCTTCATCAGGCAGGTCAGCGAGGATGCGAGTCATGATATACTGATATCATATCATGATATCATGTCAACGCTCGCGCAGCCCGCTCTGGATATTTCTGCCGCTGTGCCACAGGTACAGCCCGCCACCAGCCGAGCACGCTTGCCACCAGCAGCTGGACATAGGTCATCGGCGCAATCGTGGCCGCCCCAGCGCGGGTCGTCCCAAGATAGATCAGCCAGTGCGCCGTGCTGGCCGACAGCGCGACGAGAGCGCAGCGGGCCAGCACCGTCCAGTCAGGCCAGGTCACCCGCAACAGCTCGACTCCGCTCGCCTGCCCGGCCAGCGCAGCCAGTGCCAGCACGGGCGCTGCAGTCAGCGCGACATAGACCTGCATCGAAAGCGCACTGCCCTGCCCCGCCGCCGCCCGGTTGGCGATCATCATCAGGCTGAAGAAAGTCGCCGAAGCGAGCGGGAGCAAGCCCAGCCAGCCCAGTTCCGCCACGTTCGGTTGCAGGATCAGTGTCACTCCGGCGAAAGCCACCAGCGAGGCACCCCAGACCTGCGGGCGTACTTTCTCTCCCAGCAGCGGCCCGCTCAGCAGGGCAGTCAGCAAGGGTGACAGAAACGCGACAGCGGTCGCTTCGGCCAGTGGCATGACGAAGATCGCGCAGAAGAACAGCAGCGAGGCGATGGCAAGGCACAGACCACGGGCAAGCTGGAGCCACGGCCGCGCGGGCCTGAACGCCGCAGGCCCTTCGCTGGCGAAGAGCAGCGCGGACAGCCCGAAGGCACCAAAAGTGAAGCGCAACGCGCCCACCGCCAGCGGCGACCATTCGCCCGCCATCGTCTTGATCACGGCATCACCGACCGAAAGCACGGCGAAACCGGCAAGGGCCAGCAGCATCCCTGATCGTTCGTGCGTCAAACCGGTTTCCGTTGAAATCAATTTCCGCAGCGGGCCTTGGCCCTGACCAGCGTGCTTGGCAACCTCCAATCGCTTAGCGGCCTGTTAACCATGTTCGGCTAGCCCTCGCCCCATGTCTGATGCTCCCACCGCGACGCCGGTCGCAGCCGCACGATCAACCCAAGCGCCGAGCCGCTGGCTCGACTTCAGCGTGTGGCTGATCGCCTTGTGGGCCGGGTTCTTCAACCTGATCAATTATCACGCCTATCCGTTGTTCCGCCTCGAATGCGGGCTGGTCATGCTTGGACTGGCACTGGTCGCGTGGCTGATGTCTGCCCTGCGCAAGGCCGCCGGCCCGAGGCTGGCGTTCGTGATGAGCGCGCTGTTCCTCGCGATTGTCATCGACCTGTCGACCTCGATCGATCTCACCTGGTTCTATGTCCTGTGGGGCGTGCTTGCGCTGGTTGCCTGGTTCGCCGAAGCGGCTTTGCTGAAGCTGTCACTGGCAGCGTTCGGTTCGGTCTTCCTGTTCCAGTTCGTGGCGCTCGCCACCGGCATCGGCGCGCCGGAACGCCCGACCAACTACGCCAAGCGCCTGCAGGACCCGAAAAAGCCGGCAGCGGATCGACCGGCGGTTGTCCACCTGGTGCTCGATTCGTACCTCGGGCTGGACGGCATGGCTCTGGGGCCGGAACACTACACCCGGCTGCGCGCCGAACAGGCGGCATTCTTCACCGGGCGTGGCTTCCAGGTCTATCCGCGCGCCTACAGCCGCCATGTAAAGACCGTGAACTCGCTCCCGCAGCTGTTCTCCTACGGCGAGGCGCCGCTGGCCACCACCAACCGCAACCTGCAATACTCCATCGCGGACGAGCTGCCCTATTTCATGGATCTCGACGCGCGGGGCTATCGCACCAGTATCGTCGCGCCGACCTACCTCGATTTCTGCGTCAATCAGCCGCTGACCTATTGCCGCAAGTTCGAACGCTCCGCGCTCCCCGCCATGCTCGACAGCGAGATGTCGGCTGCGGACCGCGCGAGGGTGATGGGCTTTACCCTGCTCCAGCTCGCTGGCCTGCCCAGCCGGGCTGCCGAGGCAGTCCAGCTGCGCTCCAATGACCTGTTCGGAACCGAAGGACGGCGCCCCTACAATCGCGCCAAGCTCCTGCCGCTCGCCTCGGTGCGCGAGCTGGACCGGTTCAGCGAGGAACTCGCCTCGCTCAAGCGCGGCGAAGCGCGGGCGATCCACCTGCTCTTGCCGCACGACCCCTATATCCTCGACGCGCAGTGCCGCGCCCGCCCCGAGCCGGACTGGCTCGACGAGCATGGCCCCGGCGCGCCCGAAGCGCGTGAAAAGGCCTATGCCGACCAGGTCCGCTGCCTGCAGAACAAGCTGGGCCAGATGCTCGACGCGCTGGACCGGACAGAAGCCGGACGCGAAGCAATCGTCGTGATCCACGGGGACCATGGCTCGCGTATCTCGCCGGTCGCGCCCTACCTCGGCGGGCCTGACCTGACCACGCGCGAACTGATGATGTCGCATTCGGCATTCTTCGGCGTGCGTGTGCCCGGCGAAGCCGGGGCTGAAGTGCCCGGAACCTATGCTCTCGACGAGCTGATGGCCGATTTCCGCAAGCGCGACTTTCTGTCGGCACCGCGCCCCGGCCAGGTCGCGCCCAGCATCCTGATCATGGATGCGCACTGGGTGCCGAAGGAACGGCGCCCGCTGCCCGATTTCGAGTGAGGCCTTAACCGTTCGTTAGGCAAAGTGCTTCACATCCCGAAAGCGAAGGTAACCGAATTCTGAAGGGGGATATCCGATGCAGACCAAGACCATGATTTCTCTGGCAGGAACCCTTGCCATGCTGAGCGTTGCGGCACCCGCCCACGCCTATCTCGACCCGGCGACGGGCAGCATCATCCTCCAGGCCGTGATCGGCGCGATTGCCGGAGCCACGCTGTTCCTGCGCACTTCGCTGTACAAGGTGAAGAGCTTCTTCGTGCGCGGTGACAAGGCCGGGGCCGACCAGGAATGAGCGCTCTTGCCCGAATCGAACCGGGATCGTTCCGCGATCCCGGTGGCCGCGTGTACCTGCGCGATGAACGCATCCTGCGTGCCGTGATGCCGAGCGCGGCTCCCGCGTTCGAGCTGGCCGAGCAGGCCGGCGTGCTGCGCCGCCTGTCGGATGCAGGCAAGCTGGTCGACTATACCCAGGTCGCGCACGACACCCTGCCCGAAGTGGCTGCGGCCCATGTGCTCGAGCACCCGCGGGTGCCGTTCATTTCCTATCCCTACGAATGGAGCTTTGCCCTGCACAAGGCAGCGGCGCTGTTCCATCTCGACCTGCATCTTGATCTGCTGAAGTCCGGCTTCACGCTGTCGGATGCAACCGCGTACAATGTCCAGTTCGACGGCACCCGTCCGGTGTTCATCGACCACCTGTCGATCCGCCCCTACAATGAAGGCGAGATCTGGGAAGGTCACCGTCAGTTCTGCATGCAATTCCTCAACCCGCTGCTGATGTGGTCGGCGCTCGACGTGCAGCCCAACCACTGGTTCCGTGGCAACCTGGAAGGCATTGCGCCGGAAGATCTCAGCAAGCTGCTGCCGATGCGCAAGAAGCTGTCGTGGACCGTGCTGACTCACGTGGTCGCCCAGGCGGCAATGCAGAACCGCTCGGTCAAGAAGGCCGAAGGATCGGCCCAGTACCGCGAAACCCGCCTGCCCAAACACGCCATGGTCGGGATGCTTGACGGTTTGCGGCGCGCCATTGCCGACCTTCGCATTCCGAGCCACGCCACCGTGTGGGGCGACTATGCCGGGCGCAACAGCTATCAGAGCGACGAAGCCCGTGCCAAGGCGACGTTCGTCGGCGAGATGACCGCCAGCGTGAAGCCGGACCTGCTGTTCGACATCGGCTGCAACAGCGGCGACTATTCCAAGGTCGCACTGGAAAGCGGTGCCAGGCGCGTGGTCGGGTTCGACTTCGACCATGCGGCACTGGAGCTGGCCTATGACCGGGCATGCAAGGAAAACCTCGCCTTCCTTCCGCTGTGGCTCGATGCCGCCAACCCCAGCCCGTCGCAAGGCTGGGCTCAGGGCGAACGCAAGGGCTTTGGCGATCGTGCCAGCGCCGATGCACTGGTGGCGCTGGCTTTCATCCACCACATCGCGATCGGCCGGAACGTTCCGCTCGACATGGCAACAGACTGGCTGGTTTCGCTTGCGCCCAAGGGCGTGATCGAATTCCCGCACAAGTCCGATCCGATGGTGCAGACCCTGCTCTCGCAGCGGGTCGATATCTTCCCCGAATACGGGAACGAACAGTTCGCCGCCTTGCTGTCGCAGCGCGCGCGGATCGTGAAGCAGGTCGATGTCCTGCCAACGCGGACGCTGTACTGGTACGAGCGGACGTGACCGGCGCGGCGTGCTCCGGCACCGGTCTGTGCGACCGGTCCGGGCTGCCGCGAAATGGCGGGCTTAGGAAAAAAACAACCTTTCCCGCCTATTCACCAATTGTTGGAAGGCACCTTTCGCGAAATGCCGCGATCTGGCGCCACGAATTCGAGATACGGGGGCGGGAATGAGCGCATTCGGACGCAGGAACGGACCGGGAGGAATGGCCCCCGGCGCTCGTCCGCAGTTCGGCGTGGCCCGCCCGATGAAGGGCGGCGAAGCCGCGCCGCGTCCGGCAGCTCCGCCGCCGGGCGGTGAACAGTTCCCGCCACTGCCCGGCGAAGGTGCCGCACCGCCGCCAATGGACTCGGGCCAGCCCAACAAGGCTGACGCGATGACCCGTCTGGCCGATCGTGCCAACGCGGTTCATACCCAGCAGGAAGTCGGTGGTTTCGAAGCCAGCGTCCACAAGATCAAGGAACAGGTGCTGCCGCGCCTGCTCGAACGCGTCGACCCGGAAGCGGCCGCCACGCTGAGCAAGGAAGAGCTCTCCGAAGAGTTCCGCCCGATCATCATGGAAGTGCTGGCCGAGCTCAAGATCACGCTCAACCGGCGCGAACAGTTCGCGCTGGAAAAGGTCCTGATCGACGAACTGCTCGGCTTCGGACCGCTCGAAGAGCTGCTCGGCGACCCTGACGTATCCGACATCATGGTCAACGGGCCGGACCAGACCTACATCGAAAAGAAGGGCAAGCTGGTCATCGCGCCGATCAAGTTCCGCGATGAACAGCACCTGTTCCAGATTGCCCAGCGCATCGTCAACCAGGTCGGCCGCCGCGTCGACCAGACCACCCCGCTGGCCGACGCCCGCTTAAAGGACGGCAGCCGCGTCAACGTCATCGTGCCCCCGCTCAGCCTGCGCGGTACCGCGATCTCGATTCGCAAGTTCTCCGAGAAGCCGATCACCATCGACATGCTCAAGGACTTCGGCTCGATGAACGACAAGATGGCGACCGCGCTCAAGATCGCGGGCGCTTGCCGGATGAACATCGTCATCTCGGGCGGTACCGGTTCGGGCAAGACCACCATGCTCAACGCCCTGTCGAAGATGATCGACCCGGGCGAGCGCGTGCTGACCATCGAAGACGCGGCGGAACTCCGCCTGCAGCAGCCGCACTGGCTGCCGCTGGAAACCCGCCCGCCGAACCTTGAAGGCCAGGGCGCGATCACCATCGGCGACCTCGTGAAGAACGCCCTGCGTATGCGCCCTGACCGCATCATCCTGGGCGAAATTCGTGGCGCGGAGTGTTTCGACCTTCTCGCCGCCATGAACACCGGCCACGACGGTTCGATGTGTACGCTGCACGCCAACAGCCCGCGCGAATGCCTTGGCCGTATGGAAAACATGATCCTGATGGGCGACATCAAGATCCCCAAGGAAGCCATCAGCCGCCAGATCGCGGAATCGGTCGACCTGATCGTGCAGGTGAAGCGCCTTCGCGACGGTTCGCGCCGCACCACCGAAGTCACGGAAGTGATCGGGATGGAAGGCGACGTGATCGTCACCCAGTCGCTGTTCAAGTTCGAGTATCTCGACGAGACCGAGGATGGCAAGATCATCGGCGAGTTCCGCTCGTCGGGCCTGCGCCCATACACGCTGGAAAAGGCCCGCCAGTTCGGGTTCGACCAGGCGTATCTGGAAGCCTGTCTCTGACGCGACAGGCAATCCGGCCTAACCGGCCGGCGCGCAGTCGCGCTTGCGACGCCTTTGGCGTCGAGTTGCAGGCTTGCCTCTAATCCTCAGTGTTTGCCGAAGGCGAGCAAGTCGGCCCGCTCGTCATAGGCGCGCGGGCTGATCGCCAGCGCAGCCTTGCGCGCACGCGCGGCACAGGCAGAATCGCCAAGCTTCGAGCAAACGTCATCGAGAACCCGGTACTGCTCGGTCGAGCGCCAGCCGGTTTTCTCCAGTTCCAGCAGGATGTCCCGCGCACTTTGGTTGCGGCCGCGCGCCTCGGCGGCCCGCGCCAGCCCGATCCTTCCGTCGCCATAGGGTCGTGAGCGGTAATTGAGCGCGGCCAGACGCCAGGCGCGCGCAGTATCACCCGCCCCCAGCGCCGCTTCGAAGGCATGATCGGCATAGGCTTCGGGATGGCTGCGCACGCGGGCAGACCACATCAGTGCGGTCTGCCTCTCCAGTGCTTCCGCTTCGCCGGTCCGCCCCATGGCGTGGTAGAGCGCCGCGAGCGCATCCATGACCGAGGGGCGCTCAGGCCCGACCGTGGCCTCGCGGTACAGGCTCTCCGCCCGCTCGAATTCTCCCCTGACTGCCGCCATTTGCGCGAGATGCGCCTTGGCCAGCCACCACCCGGGAAAAGCGCGATCCGCCTCGGCGAAGCGGCGCTCTGCGGCATCCCAGTCACCGGTTTGCAGGTCGATGGCGCCCAGTTGCAGCAACAGGCTGGCGCGCATCCACGGGGTGATCGAGGCGCGGTCAGCCAAGGCCTTGTCCAGCACCGTCCGCGCTTCGTCAAACCGCCCCATGTGGCGATACCAGTCAGCCAGCCGGACCAGTGATCCGGGGCTGCTGGAGCGCCTGTCTGCCGCCTGGTAGCGCGTGAGGGCCTCCGGGTAATCGCCCGAATAGAGCGCCACATCGCCAAGGACCGCATCGGCCTCCGCCAGATCGGCTGGTTGCGCCGCAATCGCGAAAGACGCCATCCGCTCGACTTCGCCCTTTGCCTCGGTATTGCGGTGCATCGACAGCGCGACGATCGCGCGTGCCAGCACCGGGCCGCTGCCATCGGGTGCCAGTGCCCGCGCCCGGTCAGCCGAAGCGACCGCCGCCGCAAGGTCTTCGTGAGATCCGGTCAGCTGTCCGCGTGCATGCAGCACCATCGCGAGGCTTTCATGCTTCATCCAGGACTGCGGATCGGCATCGACCCGTGCCTGCTCGCGCACGGCGTCGCGGTCCAGCGCCTCAAGCGCAGAGCGATAGTCAGGCGGCCCCCATGCATCGAACACGGGGGCTTCTACCGGCGAAGGTGCCCGATCAATCAGTCTTTGAATGCCCGCGACCGCCAGCAGCGCCACGAGCGCCAGCATAGTCCAACGCCAGAAAGCCGGTACAGGAGCGTTGCTGGCGGCGCCCGTCATTGCGGGATGGCGCAGGGGGTCAGGCCTGCCGCCCTGAGATCATCGAACAGGCCGTCGGTCAGGAGCTTGAGCTGCGCCTGCAACTCGGGAACGTAGGTTCCCGCTGCATCATCAACCGGGTCGTCATCGTTGTAAGGGTTCTTCAGCGGTCCGCCGATCAGCGCGGCGGAGACTGCGGGCATGCCCGTCCGGTCAACCCGGACAAAGGCGCTTGCCGGCTGGTCAACGAACGCAAAGCTGGTCGCGGTGTCTGATCCCGATAGTGGCGGATTGCCCTGTGGCAGTGCCAGATAGGGGAAGTCGGCGCGGAACGGGCGGTCATTGGCCGGAGGGTTCAACGGCAATTTGACCAGCGTATCGGGCGCATGGACATCAAGATCGAGAAAGATCACCGCAAGGGTGATGTCGATCACCGGATCCTGCAACCGCCGTCCGTTGGGAAATCCGGATGCCTTGTTCAGGTCGACGGTAATCGTATCCGGCACGATCAGCCCCGCCACGGTCGAACCGGTACCTGGCACAATCTGGTTCAGGCACGGTGTTACACTGAAGCTCGTCGTCGACGCGGGCGGGGAAGGCGTCGGCGCAGGAGCATCGCCTTCTCCGCCGCAGGCAGAGAGCGCAAGCGCGAGTGCGATTGGGCCGGCGAGGCCCTTGGCGAGCAGGCGACGGTCAACCATTGAACTGCCCTCCCAACCGGTCGCTGAAGGTCCAGAAATCGAGCGCGTTCGAGCCGTTTTCCAGCCGGTCTCGGGGAATTTCGATCACGAACGCGGTAATGTTCTGGGCCCCGAAGAAATCGCGATCATTGCGGAACCGCAGGGTGCCCATCTCGCGCGATTCGCGCAGGCCCTGTGAATCGAAGAAAAAGGGATCGTCGGTCAGCCCGGCGAACACCCTGACCCCGTCCTTCTCCAGCGTTCGCTCGACTGAGCCGATGATATCGCCGGTGACCCCCGGAACCCCGCGCACGCGCACGCCCCACGGGCCATCGGTTGTGCCGGTTTCACGCGCGAACTGGAACGTGATGGCCGTGTCAGCCGTGGTCCGCGGCGCCTGGTTCGAAATCGCCACCGTGTAGAGCACATTGGGATCGTAGCGCGCCGGCAGGCTCGGCGCGGCCGGTCCGCCGAACGTGACGATCATCGTGATCTTGGTTGCATCATGGGTGACGTAAAGGTCGGCGATATCGGCAGGGAAGTCCGGCGTGCTGTCGTTGCTCGGATTGGTCCGCGCTGGCGGATCGAGGTGATCCGCCGCTGGCAATGCCTGCTCCCCGGCAAAATAGGCGAGAGGCGCTGCAAGCGCCGTCAGTACAAATGCAGTCAGAACCAGTCGCTTCGTCACAACCCACGCTCCCATGATCGGGCAGAAGGAAAACAGCGACCCGGGGCTTAACGATGCTCCCGTTTGTCAAAGGATGCCTGCAATGGCCACACACGTCAATGGCGCGGATATGGAGTTAGCCCCCAAGCAGGGCTTTCGACCCGAGCAGGACGAACATCGTGCCGCACACCGCCATCGCCAGGAAGAGCCCGGTCCATGGCACCCACCCCACCCGGTCGAGGCTCACCCGGGCATGGCGCCGCCGGTCGGCCACAAGGGCAAGTCCAGCGACAAGCCAGCACGCCACACCGGTGGCTGCGAGCAGCTTGGCATCGCTGGCAAAGGCGAGGAAATGATGCACCATGACGGGCGCGCGATATGGTGCGCCGCTTGCCGACTGGCAAGGCAAAGCATCTTGCGCTGCCCGGCCTCTCTTCTATGCCCCAGCGGTGACCACTGCCGACCAGCACCACCGGCCGATCCTGGCGCTCGTTATCCGGCTGGGGGCAGCGTTCGTGCTGTCGGTCATGCTGGTGCTGGTCAAGCTGGCGAGCGAAAGCGGCGTCCACCTTGCGGAAATCCTGTTCTGGCGCCAGTTGCCGTCCGTACCGATGATCGGCCTGTGGCTGGCCATGACCGGCGGCCTTGCCCGGTTGCGAACGGCGCGGATCGGCAAGCACGGCCTGCGGGCACTCTACGGCCTCGTCGGCATGGCGCTGAATTTCGGCGCGGTGACGCTGCTGCCGCTGGCAGAGGCGACCACGATCAATTTCACCACCGCGATCTGGGCGGTGATCCTGTCGGCCTTGATCCTGCGCGAACGGGTGGGTCCATGGCGCTGGGCGGCGGTCATGCTCGGCTTTGTCGGAGTGCTGATCATTACCCGCCCGGGCGACGGGCATATCCCGCTGCTCGGCGCGCTGGTCGGCCTTGGCGCGGCGTTCATGATCGCGCTGATTTCGATCCAGGTGCGCGATCTTGCGCGGACGGACGAGCCGCTGTCGATCGTGTTCTGGTTTTCCGCCTTCAGCATCCCGGTGCTGGGGCTCGCCATGCCGTTTGTCGGGGCCGCCCATTCGCCGTACCAGTGGGGCCTGCTGGCAGGCCTTGCCGGGTTCGGCCTGCTCGGTCAGTTGCTGTTAACCGCCGCGCTCCGATACGGGGCCGTCGCCAGCGTGATCGTGATGGATTATTCGGCGCTGATGTGGGCCACTGTGTTCGGCTGGGCAGTGTTCGACCTGCTGCCTCCGGCATCGACATGGATCGGCGCACCCCTGATCGTCGGCGCCGGGCTGATCATCGCCTGGCGCGAGCACACGCTGGGCAAGCCGCCGCAATCCCGCGCGGTGGCAGCACAGGAACCCAACCCCTAGGCGGGCGTTGTTTCGCTCAGGGCTGACAAGGAAGGACATACCATGGCTCGCAAGTTCGTACTCGCCGCCGGCATCGTCGCGCTCTCGCTCACCGCATCAGCCTGCAACACCGTGAAGGGCCTCGGCCGTGATATCGAATCGGTTGGGGAAGCCGGTGACAAGGTCGTGAGCGCGCCGGTCAGCGACGCCGGTACACCAGCGTAAGGTTGTTCGCCGGCATGGCGTAGCGGGCGGAGCGCGCGAATCCGTGCGCCTGCGCCAGAGCGTCGACATCTTCGGCCAGCCGCAATCCCCATTCCGGATTTCGCGCCTTGAGACTGAGGTCGAAAGCCTCGTTGGACGGCGCGGTCGGCACACCGTCCTCGCGATAGGGGCCGTAGAGGATCAGCGGCGCGCCAGGTACCAGCACGCGATTGGCACCGGCAATGAGGCCCCCGGTCGCGCTCCACGGGCTGATGTGGACCATGTTGATGCACAGCAGCGCATCCGCCGCGGCGACCGGCCATTCGTCGGCTCGGGCATCGATCCGGACGGGGGCATTCAGGTTGCCAAGCCCCGCCTCCGCTGCCCACGCGGCGATCGATCCCAGCGCGTCAGGGTCGGGATCGCTCGGCTGCCACGTGAGGCGCGGGAAACGGCGGGCGAAATATACCGCGTGCTCGCCCGTACCGCTCGCCACTTCCAGCACTGTCCCGGCAGAGGGCAGCTCCTGCGCTAGCACATCGGCAATGGCCGCACTGTTTCGCGCAGTGGCCGGGGCGTGGCGTTTCAGGACCAGCGCCCCTGCGCCCGCGCGCGCCGCTCACGCACGACCAGCCACACCAGCAGGCCGACCGGCCCGGCCATGAACGTCGCGAACAATATCGGCGCCTGGATAAACCGCGAGAAGCCCTTCGCGTCGGCATCCCGCGCGATCCACAGCCCGACGAACAGGTCGAACGCAAGGTAGTGGGTCCAGCCAACCGTCACCCCGCCATTGGAGGCGAAGATCGACCGCACGCCCTCTATCGTCGTGAAGTCGACCGCCGCATCTGCCGGCCCGACCGGATCGGCGAGGCCGCCCACGATGCTCACCAGCCCGGCAGCATAGACCAGGCACAGCAAGCCGACACCGAGGTAGAGCACCGCCGCCAGCAGCGCGGGCTTGCGCGGGGCGAGGATCAGCGCCGCCCATGCCACCATCGCCAGCAGGTTCACCGCACTGAAGATCGTTTCCCATGCCATTGCTTACTCTCCTTCGACGCGGCGGCGCCACACAGCTGCCAGAAGGCTGCCGATGACCACATGATAGATCGCCGAGATCGCGCTGGGAACCGGCGCCAGCGCGGCCTGCATTGCCCCGGCAAACTGGGCCTGGAACGCGGGCGTCGAGGCGAGGCTGGAGCCAAGCCCGCTGTTCTGCATCCCGACCTCGATCGAGATCGTGCGCTGCTCCGCTTCACCAAGCCGCAGCAGGCGTGACAGCAGGAAGCCGAGCGCGAAGCCCGAGAGGTGCAGCAGCAGCACAGCCAGCAGCAGGACTCCCGCATGCTCCACGATCAGGGCCTTGGAACGTGCGATGATCGACGCGACAATCAGGATTACCGCGACGATCGAGATCAGCGGCGCAATCGGCACGATCCGTTCGACCAGGCGGGGAAACAACCGGTTGAGCGCGACGCCGGCCACCACCGGCAGCAGGACCACCACGATCATTTCGCGAAAAAGGTTCCAGCGGTCGATTTCGACGAACACGCCTGCCAGCCACCCGGTCAGCACCGGGGTCAGCACGATGGCCACCAGGGTCGATGCCATGGTCATGGTCACACTGAGCGCCAGATTGGCGCGGGCGAGATAGGTGACCACGTTCGACGCCGTCCCGCCCGGGCAGCAGGCGACCAGGATCAGCCCGACCGCAAGGCCGGTCGGCAGGGCAAAGGCGTGGGCCAGCGCCCAGCCCGATAGGGGCATCACCGTGAACTGCAACGCCACCCCGGCCATGACCGGGCCGGGTATGGCCAGCACGCGGCGAAAATCGGCGGGGGTCAGGGTCAGGCCCATGCCGAGCATGATCACGCCCAGCAGCAGGGCAATGACCGACTGCCCGAACGGGCGAACACTGCCGTCGCTGACCCACAGGAACAGGTCAGGCGCGAACCACGCCAGCGTGGTGCCGAGCACCGTCCACAGCGCGAAGCGGTTGGTCAGCCACTCTATCATGCGTGCCCCTCCCCCGTTGGTCCGCTCAGCCCGAGTGCGGATGCGGCAGTCCACGTGCGGCGCGCCGGATCGCGTCGTTGTCGTGGACGAAGCGGCCCTGTGTCGACTTGAGCGCCATTGCGAGAATGCCTTCCGCCACCACCCGGCCCGGGATCGAACGATACTGGCGGAACTTGCCGTGCAGCAGCAGGTCGGCCACCGGACTGGCGATGATCGCGGCGCGTTCGCCAGGCCGCCGGTCTTCGCCACGCGGCCCCTTGAGCAGGCCCGGGCGCAGCACGTCGAGCCGCTTGAACCCGGCCTTGGCGAGATCGCGCTCCACCTCCCCCTTGACCCGAAGGTAGAAGTTCTTCGACGCGGCATCGGCACCGACCGAGCTGACCGCGATCATCCGCTCCACCCCGTGCGTGCGGGCCGCGCGCGCCGTGTCGAGCACCAGATGCTGGTCGACCCCACGAAAGGCTGTCTCGTCCTTGCCCGCCTTGCGCCAGGTCGTGCCGAGCGCACTGACCAGCACCTGCGGGCGGACTGCTTCGATGACTTCGCCCCACTTGTCCGGATCGGCGACAAACATCTCCATTGTTGCTCCGCGCGGCAGCGGCATTTCGCGCCGCGCGATGGCCGCCAGCCTCACGTCTGCCCGGCCCACGCATAGCTCGATCAGCGAACGCCCGATCAGTCCGGTCGCGCCGACCAGTGCGATGCGAAGCGGCTCAGACATTGCGCAAGCCTTCCGGTTCCTTGCTGTAAATACGGGCGTACTGTTCGATCGCGAACCGATCCGTCATCCCGGCAATGAAGTCCGCGATATGGCGGGACCGCTGCGGTTCGTGTTCCGGCAGGTTCTGCCGCCATTCCTGCGGCAGAGTGGCCGGTTCCTGCTCATAGGCGGCATAGAGCCGCGCAACCACTTCGCGCGCCCGCTCCGCTGTGGCGATCTGTTCCGGGTGATAATAGAGCCTGGCGTAGAGGAACTGCTTCAGACTGCGTTCGTGCTGGCGCATCGCCTCGCTGAAGGTCGCCAGTGCCGTCCTCGCAGCACGGACCTGATCGACCGAGGTCAGCCCCTGCGTCGCCGCGCGGGTCTGATCGATCACATCGTTGACCATCAGCCCGATCTGGCTGCGGACCAACTCGCGCAGCCGCCGGTCGAGAGGAGCGCCGGGAAACTGCACTTCCACCGCGCGCCAAGAGTCAGCCACAAAGTCGAGCGTCAACAGGTCATCGAGCTGGAGGAAGCCCGCCCGCAGGCCATCGTCGATATCGTGATTGTCGTAGGCAATGTCGTCCGCCAGCGCGGCAACCTGCGCTTCGAGCGAGGCATGGCTGGCGAGATCGAGCGGATAGGCGGCGTCCAGTTCCGCCATCGCCCAGTTTGGTGCCATGACCGGCCCGTTGTGCTTGGCCAGCCCCTCCAGCACTTCCCAGCTGAGGTTAAGCCCGTCGTGGTCGCAATAGGGGCTCTCCAGCCGCATCAGCGTGCGCAGCGTCTGGGCGTTGTGGTCGAACCCGCCATGCCGCCCGGTCGCATCCGACAGCGCCTTTTCGCCCGCGTGGCCGAACGGCGGGTGGCCGATGTCGTGGGCGAGGCACAGCGCCTCTGTCAGATCCTCGTCCAGCCCCAGCGCACGGGCGATGACCCGTCCGATCTGCGCCACTTCGAGGCTGTGCGTCAGCCGGGTCCGGAAGTGGTCGCCATCGGGCGAGATGAACACCTGCGTCTTGCTCTTCAGGCGGCGGAAGGCGATCGAATGGATGATCCGGTCACGGTCGCGCTGGAATTCGCTGCGCGGGCCGCGCGCCCCACTGCGGTCGACCCCGAATTCGCGCCCGCGCGACCGGGCCGGATCCGCAGCAAAAGGCGCGTGATTGCTCACGTCAGCCCTTGCCCCCGAGGATCCATTCGACCGCCGCTTCGCAATGGATCGTGGTGGAATCGAAGATCGGCAATACGTTGGCGTCGACATCTACGATCATGTCGAGCTCGGTGCAGGCGAGCACGATGGCGCTTGCCCCGTCCTGTTCCTTGCGGGTGATGATGGTCTTCAGCGTACGTTCGGCGTCGCGGGTTGCCTTGCCCAGCATCAGCTCGTCGTAGATGATCCGGTCGATCTGTTCGACAAAGTCCATGTCCGGGCCCATCAGGTCGATCCCGTGACCAACCAGCCGGCGGCGATAGAAGCTCTCGGTCATCACGTTGCGGGTGCCCAGCAGCGCGGCATTGCCAACGCCGCGATCCTTCATCCGCTTGCCCACCTCCTCGGCAATGTGGATGATCGGAATGCCGACTTCGGCCTGCACCTTGTCGAACACCCGGTGCATCGAATTGGCGCAGATCAGCAGCGCGCCCACCCCTGCCTGTTCCAGTCGCCGCGCGCTTTCACCCAGCACTTGTGCGGCGCGGACCCAGTCTTCCTCGCTGCGCAGGCCATAGAGCGCGCGGAAGTCGAGGCTTTCGATCACCATCGGCGCGCTCGCCATCGGGGCGACCCGCCGCTGGATCATGAGGTTGATCTTCTCGTAGTAATTGCGGGTCGAAACCCAGCTCATGCCGCCGATCAGGCCGATTTTGCGCAAGGGGTGCTCCTCGATGGAAGTGCGTGCCGCCCGCGTTACGCAGGGCGGCGCGGCGCGTCCAGTAGCGCCGGATCAGTTATCGGCGGCAAGGCTTTCGACGAACGCGCGCAGATCGGCTGCGCTCTGGTCGGGGTGCTCTTCCATCGGAATATGGCCGATGCCCTTGTAGGCAGCCAGCTTCGCATTCGGAAGGTGCTCCATGTACCAGCTGGCGGCCTCGAACGGGATAAGGCTGTCTTCCTCGCCCCACATGACGAGTGTCGGCACCTGCACGGCACTGACCTGCTCTGCGGTGAACGGGGTGCGCGCCTGCCCGAACCGCGCGAGCGTGGCAGCGCGATTGCCTGGATAGCGGGCGAGCTCCCAGTAACGGTCAATCGCCTCCGGCGTGACAATCGCCTGGTTGGCCACGCTTTGCGACAGGCTCTTCTCCACCAGCGAGCGCGGAGTGATCTGGGCCACGAGCTTGTTGATCCCGGGAATGGCAGCAAGCGTGAACAGGAGGTTGCCTCCGCCCTTGCGATCGATATCGGCGCCGCCCGCATCGACCAGCACCAGCCCGTTGAGCCGGTCCGGGTGCTGCATGGCATAGGCCATGGCAATGCCGCCGCCCATCGAATTGCCCGCCAGCACGAACCGCTCCAGTCCGAGCTTGTCCGCCACTGCATCGACATCGGCGACAAAGGCATCGAGCGCGTAATCATTGTCCGGCGCAGGGCCGGTCAGCCCGTGGCCGCGCTGGTCGAACCGGATCACGCGGTAGTCCGCCTTGAGCCGGTCGACCCATGGCTGCCAGGTGTGCAGGTCTGCGTTGGACCCGTGCAGCAGCACGATGGCCGGCGCGTCTTTCGGTCCCTCGTCGCGCAGGTGGACCACGCGGCTATCCGCCAGCGCGAGTTTCTGCGACGGGGCAGCGCCGTACTTGGCCCACATCGCGTCCGGTTCCGTGTCAGGCACGCGCACCAGCAGGAACGCCACCGCGAGGACCGCCAGAATGGTTCCGAGAACCTTGAGCAACCGCTTCATCAATCCATCTCCGCGATCCAGCGGGTGAGCAGGTCCATCCCTTCCTTGTGCACTGTCGCGCGCCCGATTTCCGGCATGGCGACGCCGGGATCGAGGCTGTGCATGCGATAAAGCAGGATAGAACGCTCCGGGTGCCCCGGCTCGATTATGAATTCGAATGACCCGCTGCCGCGCCCCGCTGCGACCGGGCGCTTGAGGTAGCCGCTTGCGGGATGCGGGCCGACCGGCTCGTCATAGAACAGGCCGCTGTTGCTCGCGGCGCCGGTGCGGCTGTGGCAATGGGCGCAGTTGGCCTTGAGATAGGCCCCGGCCCTCTCGGCCAGCGGCTTTGCCGGATCGTCCCACCGTGCCTGCGCAAAAAGGCCGTCCTTCGCAAACCATGCGTCGTCCATCAGCCGTTTGCGGTCAGCCGCGCGGGGAAAGCTCATTTCCTGCCACACCGGGCCAATCGGCGACAGTTCCCCGTCGCGGCTGTGGCATTGCTTGCACTGGTTCTTGTTGGGCACGGCGTAGCTGATATCCAGCCGTTCGCCCGACGGATCGGCAAAGCTGACCGGCATCCGCGCGCCTGCGACCTTCAGCACCGCATCGGTGCGCGCCTCGTTCCACACATAGGGCAAGGCCAGCCAGCCATCGGCGCGGTGCAGGAACACACGGGTTTCGAGCGTGTCGAGCCTGCCGCTGCCGTCACGATAGCCGAAGCTCTTGATCAGCGCCGCACCGACCGGAAACGCAATCCGCCCGTCAGCGCCAACCTTGATGGCTACACCTTGCGGCAAGTGGATGTAGCGGTGCTTTTCGGCATAGTCGGAGAACAGCGGGTTACCCAGCTCGTAGGCAATCAGGCTGTCTGCCGGCCGATCAGGCGAGCCGGTGAAAAAGCCAAGTTCCGACAGGGTGCGCGGCATGGCGGGGCCATCGATTACCGCCTGTTGCACCGGCACAGGTCGGTCGGCCCGCACGGCAACGGCACCCGCCAGGCCGAGCGCGACAGCGAACAGGGTGACGCCGATGCGCTTCACTGGATACGGCTCTCCAGGTCATCCGGCGCGCCGACTTCGGGGAAGGCCCAGCCTTCGGTCTCGACCAGGTCGATCGGCCCGGGCTGGGCCTCGACCAGGCTCTGGCCCGGGCGCGAGAGGTTGAGCGTCCAGCCCTGCACGCCGTGTGCCAGCATCAGGCCATTGCCGTCCTCGACCACCCCGTCCCACATGACCGGCGGGAGCGCGCCGCCGAACGCGGCGAGCAGCATCTCCTTGCCATCGATCTGGGGATCGTCACCACCGCGGCCGAACACGTTGTCGCCGACCATCACGTTGCGGGCATAGGGGTTGTAGCGCTCGTCATCGAACGGCTGGGTATAGGCGATCACCATGACATGTGCGGTCGGATTGTTGTCAAGGATGTTGTCCTCGATCAGCACGCCATCGTTGGCCATCACCAGAATGCCCGTGCCGCGCCGCACGCTGGCGACGATATTTCCCGGCGGAGCGAAGTTCGGCGTGTCGTTGTCGATCACCAGGTTGCGCCGCAGGATCACGTTCCCGCCGCCCATGACCGGCAGGTTGGGCAGATCGAACACCAGCAGGCCGCCGGTGTTGCGGG
The DNA here is from genome assembly GCA_023384025.1 of Sphingomonadaceae bacterium. GTDB lineage: Bacteria > Pseudomonadota > Alphaproteobacteria > Sphingomonadales > Sphingomonadaceae > 34-65-8. Next base: position 5,522 of record JAHDXX010000002.1, on the reverse strand, counting down.
TGGCGATGTTGTTCTCGACCAGCGCATCGCGGCTGTTCTCGATCTCGATCCCGGCGACATTGGCCTCCACGATCGAGTTGCGCACGGTGATGTCGCGGCTCTGCCCGACATAGATACCCGCGTCCGACGCGCCCGAGACCTTCGAGCCGGTCACCAGCACCCCGGTGCTTTCGACCGGATAGATGCCATAAGCGCCGTTGTTGGGCGAAGGCCCATTGGTCCAGGTCACCCGGATGCGGCTGTAGACGATATTGTCCGCGCCCTTGGACTTGATCCCGTCGCCCTTGGGGTTCTCCACCGCGAAATCGCGCAGGGTCACATTGTCGCTGGTGACCAGCAATCCCTCGCCTGCGCCCTGCTGGCCGGTGAAATCGAGCACGGTCTCATCCATCCCGGCCCCGCGCACGGTCACCCCGTCGACATCAAGGCTGAGCCCATCGGTCATCGCAAAACGACCTTTGCCGAGCACGATCTCGTCGCCCGGCTGGGCCAGAATCAGGGCTTCCTGCAAACGTTCCTGCGCCCCGTCACCCGACGCGACTTCGTGCACTTCCGCAGCCAGCGGTGCGGCCATCGCGGCCAGTGCGATTGCACAGAGCAGGTTCATCCTCGGCATGGCATTCTCTCCCTCTTGCCGCCATAGTGCGCGAAATCCGAACTGAAACCAAGGGGGGCATGGCAACGAAAGCCCCGCGAGAGGAGACCTGGCCAAAATGCGACCCCCCTTAGTCCTTGCCGCCACTGTCTTTGGCCTCGGCCTTGCCGTGCCTGCCAGCGCCCAGGCCAGCACGATCGAAGGCAACTGGAAGACCGATGACGGCAAGTCGGTGATCCAGTTCTACCCGTGCGGCGCGCAGATGTGCGGCAAGATCGCCCGCTTCCTCGTCCCCGAACCCAAGGGCGGCGCGCTGGACGACAAGAACCCGGACAAGGCCCTGCGCAGCCGCAAACTGCTCGGCCTGCGGATCTTCTGGAACCTCGCCCCCACCGGCGCCCGGTTCAAGGGCAAGGGCTACAGCCCGGAAGACGGGCGCAATTTCAACGCCGAGGTCTGGCGCGAGGGCAATACCCTGAAGGTCAGGGGTTGCGTCATGGTGATCTGCCGGACGGCGAATTTCACCAAGGTCTGAAGCCGGCAGGCCTAACCCAGCCCCACCGCGCACAAAGCAGCCGAACTGCTGGTAACCGCCAGCACTTCGGCATCGCCTACGCGCCGCACCCGCTCGACATAGCCCTTGAGCGTGGTCGGGCGGACCGGTTCGCCCTTGCGCGCCTTGAGCCCTTCAAGCTTGCGCAGCTGGCCGATGCTGAGCCGGTCAACCATCCGCTCGGCCATGCAGGTCGAAGTGCGCTGGTCGAGCCCGGCGCGCAGCAGGGCGCTTTCGACCCGGTTCTCGGCAATCTTCTGGACGCAGCCCGTGAGCAGCAATGCGGCACAGGCCGCCAGCACTATCCGCATCAGTGCCCCAGCGCCTTGACGATATCCTCGACCATCTTCTTCGCATCCGCCAGCAGCATCATGGTCTGGTCCATGTAGAACACGTCGTTGTCGACGCCGGCGTAGCCGACGCCGCCCATGCTGCGCTTGATGAAGAACACCTGCTTCGCCTTGTCGACATCGAACACCGGCATGCCGTAGATCGGGCTGGTCTTGTCGGTCTTGGCAGCCGGGTTGACCACATCGTTGGCGCCGATGATGAACGCCACGTCGCACTGGGCGAACTCGCTGTTGATGTCTTCCAGCTCGAACACTTCGTCATAGGGGACGTTGGCTTCGGCCAGCAGCACGTTCATGTGCCCGGGCATGCGGCCCGCGACCGGGTGGATCGCGTACTTGACCTCGACGCCCTTGGCCTTGAGCAAATCGCCCATTTCGCGCAGCGCGTGCTGTGCCTGCGCCACCGCCATGCCGTAGCCGGGGATGACGATGACCTTCTCCGCCTGTTCGAGCATGAACGCGGCATCCTCGGCGCTGCCGGTCTTGTACGGGCGCTGTTCGCCCCCGCCGCTGGCCGTGGCGCCGCTTTCCGCACCGAACCCGCCAGCGATCACCGAGATGAAGCTGCGGTTCATCGCCTTGCACATGATGTAGCTGAGGATCGCGCCCGAGCTACCGACCAATGCGCCGGTGATGATCATCGCGCTGTTGCCCAGCGTGAACCCCATCGCCGCCGCCGCCCAGCCGGAGTAGCTGTTGAGCATAGAGACGACCACCGGCATGTCCGCCCCGCCGATCGGGATGATCAGCAGGAAGCCGATCGCAAAGGCGAGTACGGTCAGCGCGACGATCAGCGGCAAGGTCGCACCCGGCGCCGCCATGGCGAACAGGCCGGTGAGGACGATGATGGCGATCAGCGTGCCAAGGTTGATCACATGCCGAGCAGGCAAGAGGATCGGCGCACCGCTCATCTTGCCGGAAAGCTTGGCGAACGCGATAATCGAGCCGGAGAAAGTGATCGCGCCAATGGCAATGCCGAGGCCCATTTCGATCTTGCTGACCGGCGAAATCATCATCCGGTCCTCGAAATTTGCCGGATGCAATCCGTCGCCAACAAACGGAACGAGCAAGCCAAAGCCTTCGGGATTGAGATAGGCCGCCCAGCCGACCAGCACGGCGGCAAGCCCGACCAGCGAGTGGAATGCCGCGACCAGTTCCGGCATCTGCCGCATGTCGATCCGGCGGGCGATGGTCACGCCGATGACCGCACCGATCGCGATGGCCGCCATGATTTCGCCCAGACCGAACAGGTCAGGCCCGACGTAGCTGTTTTCCGCGTCGCCCGTCTTCCACGGCATGTGCGTCGCCAGCGTCGTGCCAACCGCGATCAGCATTCCGACCATGCCGAACCGGTTTCCTGCCCGGCTGCTCGACGGGCTCGAGAGACCGCGCAGCGCGAGGATGAAGAACACGCCCGACACGAGGTAGGCGAGCATGGCCCATGCCGGAGTGGCAGCGCCACCGGTCGAAGCTGCGGCGGGCGATGCAAGGAAAAGAGCCGTCACCCCTGCGCAGGCAGGGGTCCATCCCCGCCCGATCAGTCGTGCAACATGCCCGTGATTGGCCCCTGCCTGCGCAGGGGCGACGGCCTTGTCCGAGGTCGCGAAGGAGAGCATCACTTCGTCTCCTTCTTCTTGTACATCGCCAGCATGCGCGCCGTGACCGCAAAGCCGCCAAAGATGTTGACGCTGGCGAGCACGATACCCAGCAGCCCGAGCCACTTCGCCCCCGGCACATTCGCCGCCGCCGCCGCGATCAGCGCTCCGACGATAATCACCGAGGAAATCGCATTGGTCACCGCCATCAGCGGCGTGTGCAGCGCCGGGGTGACCGACCACACCACGTAATAGCCCACGAAGCAGGCCAGCACGAAGATCGAGAGGATTGAGATGAAGTCCATCAGACGGTGGCTCCGGAAAATCCTCCCCCGCTGGGGGAGGTGGCAGCCGCGACAGCGGCTGACGGTGGGGGTCTGTTCGCACAATATGCAAGAATTGCTTCTGCCGCAGCGACTGGGTCACCCAAGACTTCAGATGCCGGGATCCTGAGTACGTCGATCTTCTGGCTGGCTAGCCAACGGTCTCGGGCAAAGTCTCGTTGCGGACGGTCGCCCACGTCATGGGCCATACCATCAATCTCGATGGCGATGCGCTTCTCTGCACAAAAGAAATCGAGCACCAGGTTGCCGAACGGGTGCTGCTTGCGAAACTTCAGACCCGATGGCTTGCCCTTGAGCTGCTGCCACAACAAGACTTCGGGCAGGGACATTTCGCGACGCAGGCGACGCGCGTTCTTCAATGCATCGGGAGTGTGATTTTCCATGCCCCCTCCGTCAGCGCTTCGCGCTGACACCTCCCCCAAAGGGGGAGGACTTTAGGAGCAGCAATACCCTCACCCCTTCAGCCTCTCGCTGACCACTTCCCCGCCGCGCGTCAGCCGTACCGCATCACCGATTTCCTCGTCGAGAACGGGACGGCCCGCTTCCTTGTCCCAGAAGGCGGAGAGGAAGTTGTAGTGGTTGCGCGCGAACAGCGCCGAGGCGTCGGCGGCGAGATGCGCCGGAGTGTTCGAATAGCCCATGATGAAGACGCCGTGCTTCTCCACCACCTGGTAGGCGACCGAGCCTTCGACGTTGCCGCCCTGCGCCACCGCAAGGTCGAAGATCACGCTGCCCGGTTTCATCGTCGCGATCTGCGCGTCGGTGACCAGTCGCGGTGCAGCACGGCCCGGGATCAGTGCGGTGGTGATGACGATGTCCTGCTTGGCAATGTGCGAGCTGACCAGCTCGGCCTGTGCCTTCTGGTATTCCTCGCTCATTTCGGTGGCATAGCCGCCTGCGCCTTCGCCCTCGATCCCGGCGACGTTTTCGACGAACACCGGTTTGGCCCCGAGCGACTGGATCTGCTCCTTCGTGGCCGAGCGTACATCGGTCGCGCTCACCTGCGCCCCGAGCCGCCGCGCGGTCGCAATCGCCTGCAGGCCGGCCACGCCGACGCCCATCACGAAGACGCGCGCCGCCTGCACCGTGCCAGCAGCGGTCATCATCATCGGGAAAGCGCGGCCATACTGGTTCGCCGCTGCAATCACCGCCTTGTACCCGGCAAGGTTTGACTGGCTGGAGAGCACGTCCATGCTCTGCGCGCGGGTGATGCGCGGCATGAATTCCATCGCCAGCGCTTCGAGACCGGCCTTGGCGTAGGCCTCGACCCGCGCCGTCTCGCGGAACGGATCAAACGTCGCAGCGACCCACGCCCCCGCGTTCACACCCTTGAGCGACGTAGGATCGGGCGCCTGCACGCCCAGCACGATGTCCGCGCCCTTGGCCGTCGCCGCAGCCGTGCCGACCTCCGCCCCGGCTTCCGCATAGGCTGCGTCGGTTATCGCGGCTGCAAGGCCTGCGCCTTTCTCGACCGCCACCGTCGCGCCAAGCGCGATGAACTTCTTGACCGTTTCCGGCGTGGCGGCAACGCGCGTCTCACCGGGCGCGCGTTCCTTCAGGATCGCGATGCGCAAGGAAAGCGGCTCAGGTCGCGATCAGGACGACGACAACCAGCGTGATCAGCGCGACGATCGGCACCGACCACTTGAGCAGGCTGATGAACCCGTCGTAGGTCTTCGCCGCTGCCTTCATGTCATTGCCCGATGCCATTTGAATACCCCATGTGGATGATTGGTTCGACGCCGCTCTATCGCGCTGCCCCGCGCGCTTCAAGCCCGTGCAATGCGCGGCAGCCTTAATCCGAACTTTACCCATCCGCGCTAGGGCCGGTCTCTACACGGGACAAGCCTGACGGGTGGCAAGGGGATCGATGGCAAACGAGGAAACGCGCCTGCTGATGCTGATCGACGATGAACCGGCGCAGAGCCGGCTCATCTCGGTGCTTGCCGCGCGCGAAGGCTGGCGCACCCTGGTGGTCAAGGATGCCGAGACCGCCATCGCCACGCTGGGCACACGTCAGGGCATGCAGCTCTCGGCGATCATCCTCGACCAGTGGGTTCCCAGCGACGGCGCCTGCGAGCTGAT
>JAHDXX010000216.1 GCA_023384025.1 Sphingomonadaceae bacterium | reverse complement strand
CTCGCTGAAATCGAACACCCAGACGAGTGCAGCACCGCCGGGGGAATACTCGGGATCGGCCAGAGCACCCCGGAAGGCGAGGCTGCGCTGCGCCCCGGGCTGGGTCGCGACCATCCGGAACGGAGCCGCTGTCTTTTGCGTGGTACGGACCTGCTCGCTCAGTTCGCGCAGCTGGACTTCGGTGAGGCCCTTGCCCGGCCCACCGGCCAGCTCCGACAGGAACTGCGGCGGCTTGTCGAGATCGAGCCAGGCGGCAAGACGATCCGACACCTCGATCCGGCCATCGGCGCGCACCAGCATCGGGATTGCCGGTGCCTCTTCGATCATCCGGGCCATGGTCCGCGCCGCCTTGCGGCTGCCTTCGGCCCGGCGCGCCTTGTCGAACGCCCACACCATCGCCCAGGCCGCCGCGGTCGTCCAGACGGCGAGCAGCACCCCGACAAGGGCCAGTGCGGTGAGCGAGAGTTCCATGACCTGTCAGCTATGCGGTGCACGCCCCGGTTGCAACGGTGCGTGCGTCCGAATGCACGAAACGCCGCCCCTGCCGAAGCAGGAGCGGCGTTCGCAATTGCCGTGAACCGGATCAGTAACGGTAATGGTCGGGCTTGAACGGGCCGTGCTGCGGCACGCCGATATAGTCGGCCTGCTTCTTGCTCAGCGTGGTCAGCTGGACCCCGAGCTTGGCGAGGTGCAGTTCCGCGACCTTCTCGTCCAGGTGCTTGGGCAGCACGTGGACTTCCTTGCTGTAGTCATGCCCACGCTGCCACAGCTCGATCTGCGCCAGCACCTGGTTGGTGAACGAGCAGCTCATCACGAAGCTGGGGTGGCCGGTGGCGCAGCCCAGGTTCACCAGGCGGCCCTTGGCAAGGATGATGATCTGCTTGCCATCCGGGAAAGTGACCAGGTCTGTGCCCGGCTTCACTTCCTTCCAGTCGTAGTTGTCGAGTGCGGAGATCTGGATCTCGCTGTCGAAGTGACCGATGTTGCAGACGATGCTCATCGGCTTCATCGCCATCATGTGTTCGGCGGTGATCACGTCTTCGTTGCCGGTCGCGGTGACGAAGATGTCGCAACGCTTCACGGCTTCTTCCATCGTGACGACTTCGTAGCCTTCCATCGCCGCCTGCAGGGCGCAGATCGGGTCGATTTCGGTCACCATCACGCGCGCGCCGCCCTGGCGGAGCGAGTCGGCCGAACCCTTGCCGACATCGCCAAACCCGGCGACGCAGGCAACCTTGCCGGCCAGCATCACGTCGGTCGCCCGGCGGATTGCGTCGACCAGCGATTCCTTGCAGCCGTAGAGGTTGTCGAACTTCGACTTGGTCACGCTGTCATTCACGTTGATCGCGGGGAACGGCAGGTGGCCGTTCTTGGCGATCTGGTACAGGCGGTGGACGCCGGTGGTGGTTTCTTCAGAGACACCCTTCAGCGCCTTGACCGTGGCAGTGAGGTAGCCAGGCTTCTTCGCGATGAATTCGCGCAGGGCGCGCTGCATCTCGATTTCTTCGGCGTTGGTCGGCGCGGGCATGGTGTCGCCGGCTTCGAGGCGCGCACCCCACAGCGCGAACATGGTCGCATCGCCACCATCGTCGAGGATCAGGTTGGCGGTCAGGTCAGGCTCGCCCTCACTCGACCAGTCGAAGATGCGGCCGACATAGTCCCAGTATTCGCCCAGCGTTTCGCCTTTTACGGCGAACACCGGAATCCCGGCGGCGGCGATCGCGGCAGCGGCATGGTCCTGGGTGGAGAAGATGTTGCAGGTCGCCCAGCGCACGTCGGCGCCCAGCTCGACCAGCGTCTCGATCAGAACGGCGGTCTGGATGGTCATGTGGAGCGAGCCGGTGATCCGCGCGCCGCGCAGTGGCTTCGACGCGCCGAATTCCTCGCGCAGAGCCATCAGGCCGGGCATTTCGGTTTCAGCAATGCGGATTTCGTCACGGCCATATTCGGCCTGGGAAATGTCGCGGATGATGTAATCGTGCTTGGCGTCGGCCACGGCGTGCTCCTGAAAACTTAGGGCTGGAGCAGACGGGACCCGACCGCTCCGGTTACCGGCGCGGCTCTAGCGGGGCGGCATCTGCAAGGCAAATATAAAGCGATCTTTATATCCTTTGGCAGTTGCCGCCGCGCCCGGCCGGACTATATCGGGCGTGGATGGGTTTCCATACGAAAGGATATTGCCTGATGACCATTTCCGTAGGCGACAAGCTGCCCGATGTTACGCTGATCAAGGCGACCGAAGAAGGGCCCCAGAAGGTCCAGTCGAGCGAATACTTCGCCGGCAAGAAAGTGGCGCTGTTCTCCGTCCCGGGCGCCTTCACCCCGACCTGCTCCGCCCGCCACCTGCCCGGCTACGTCGACAAGGCCGCCGAGCTGAAAGCCAAGGGCGTGGACGAGATCGTCGCCACTGCCGTGAACGACCCCTTCGTGATGGGTGCCTGGAACAAGGCCTCCGGCAGCGATGACATCACCATGCTGGCTGACGGCAATGCCGATTTCGCCGAAGCGCTCGGCCTGACCATGGACGGATCGGGTTTCGGCCTCGGCACCCGGGCGACTTTTCGGTCTCCAGCGCCGAGCACATGCTCGGCCAGCTCTAATACACCTTTTTCCGGGGGGTCGGGGCGCAAGCGTCCCGACCGCCTCCGCCCTGATCGGGCTACCCCCACGTCTGTGGGATGGCGCGCGGCAAGCGATCACGCCAAGTCTCCGGCATCTGGCAAGCGGGCCAGAACGCAACGGAGAACCCGTGATGAAAACCATTTCTCTCCTGTCAGCAATCGGGCTGGTGGTGGCAAGCCTGCCGATGGCCTTGCCTCAAGCCGCCATGGCAGCGGCGAACGATGACGTTTCGCTGTGCCGGGTCCTCGTCGATGCGCAGGTCTATAGCAGCCTGGGCGAGTGCGTCGGCTCGGTCCGTTCGAACCCGGCCAAGTTCTGCCGCGAGCTCGACGAACAGGGTTTCCTGGTCTTCTTCGGCTGGAAAAACCGGGGCGACTGCGTATCCTCAGTGCGCGAACTCAACTAGCTCCCGGCAGCCCGAGACTGGCCGGGGGCCCGACCCCACACCGTGCCTCCGGCCCTTTTTCTCCCGAGTCTGATCCCTATCCGTAGCCCATCAGGCTGAGCACTTCCTTGCGGCTGCGCATGTCGTCGAGGAAACAGCCCAGCAGGCGGCTCGTCACCATCCCGACGCCTGGCGTACGCACGCCGCGCCCGGTCATGCAGCCATGCTGCGCTTCGATGACCACGGCCACACCATGGGGATTGAGGTTGTCCCAGATGCACTGGGCGACTTCCGCAGTCAGCCGTTCCTGAATCTGCAAGCGCCGGGCAAAGCCGTGCAGCACACGCGCCAGCTTCGAGATTCCGACCACCGAATTGCGCGGCATGTAGGCGATCGCCGCCTTGCCGGTGATCGGCGCCATGTGGTGTTCGCAATGGCTCTGGAAGGGAATGTCCTTCAGCAGCACCAGTTCGTCATAACCGCCCACTTCCTCGAACTGCCGCGCGAGATGAATGGCCGGGTCTTCCAGATAGCCCTGGCAATATTCCTTCCACGCGCGCCCGACCCGCTTGGGGGTGTCGAGCAACCCTTCGCGGTCCGGATCCTCGCCGGTCCATGCAATCAGTGTGCGGATGGCATCCTGCACTTCCTGCGGAACCGCGATTTTCCCCGACGCGTCCTGATCGTCGTGGTCGTGTGCACAACTCATGCTGCTTTCCTTTTCAGCCGGTTCCTGATGCGACTCAGGTACATCCTCTTGCGGAACAGTCCGCCTTTCGCAAACGGTTCGAACATTTCCTCCGGCCTTTCCGGGTCGAGCAGCGCGGAATCGGCCAGCGCTTCCTGAGATGGCGTAATCGGCTCAAGTTCGAAGCGCCGCAAAGTGCGTGGCCGGCCTTTGCCCAGCGCCTCGATCATCCCGCGCATCGATCCGGCCTGCGCCAGCAGCGGCCCGACCTCTTTCACCGCCAGTCCGCAATGCTCGGCCAGCAGGGAATGGCGGATCCGTTCGATTGCGGTACCGGCGTGGTCATTGCCCGGCCGGTCCGCGTCAATGAACACGTCGCACTCGCTGTCGAGGCCCATAGACCGGTTGTTCATGTTGGCCGAGCCGACGCGAAGTATGCGGTCGTCCACAATCATGATCTTGGCGTGGACATAGACCGGCGTGTCGCCTGTGTAAGGCACGTAAAGGTTGAACCTGCCCTCGGGATCGGCCTCCCCCAGAGTGCGGACCAGCTGGGCGCGGGCATGATCCATCGCCTGCTGCTCCAGCCAGCCATCAGCGTTGGCGGGATGGACGATCAGCACTTCGGGCGGATCCGGCTGCGACAGGCGACGACACAGGGCTTCTGCAATGCGGCGCGAGGCGAAGTACTGGCTTTCCGCATAGATAAAGTGCCGTGCGCTCAGGATCTGGCGCTCGAACAATTCGGCAATCTCATCGATCTGGCTGCCATCCTTGTACGCTGCGCGGGTCCGGGCGATACCGACTTCGACATCCTCGAAGTCGACCGCGAGGGTGTCCGGCCACAGCGCTTGGGCCTTGCATTGCACCGGGCGCAACGGCTTGCCGCCCGCGCGCAACCAGCGATCCCTGCCCAGCTCTCCAAGGCATTGCGCCACCGGCCCTAACATCATCATGGTCGCATCATGCCACGGGCCATAGGTCTTCTTGCCGGGCAGTGACCGTCCGGGTTCTTCCTCCTGGTGGTCACGGGTGTCCCACCGGCCTGATGTCATGTCGATGCCACCGCAGACCGCCAGTTGGTCATCGATCACAACAATCTTCTGGTGGTGGCTTCCGCCGAGCGGATGGCTGGTGTCCGATTTGAAGTCGATCCTGCGCTTGGGCACCCAGCGCAGCAGGTCGAGCGTCATCACACCGCGCAGCATGAGCTTGAGCAGGCCGACACTCCACTTCAGAATCCTGATTTCCAGTCC
>JAHDXX010000215.1 GCA_023384025.1 Sphingomonadaceae bacterium | reverse complement strand
TAACGCGCTTTCTGGGTGGCAATCGCTTCCCGGCCCATCAGTGCCTCCGCGGCAACTGCGGCAAACAATCCCGGCACTTCCGCTTCGGCAAAGCGGCCCGCGATGTTGCGGTAAAAGGCCGCCTGGTTCATTGTCAGCTGTAACTGGCGTGATCCGGCCGGGGCTGTCTCGATGAGGTGGTCGAACAGGGAATCTGCTTCCGCATCGCGCCGCGCGAGCGTGAGCGTTTCGGCATAGAGCTGCAACTGCGAGCGCCCGGGTGCTGACCTCTCCAGCCCTGCTGCTGCCAGTTCGGCAAAGGTATCGTCCTGCGCGCGGAGCGATTCCTCCAACCGCCCCTCGTCGCGCAGCCTGCGGCTGTGGAATTCGATGGTCACCCGGATCGTGCGCGCAATGTCGTGTTCCAGCAGCCTAAGCTCGGCCGCCCGGCGATGGAGCGCGCGGGCATGGCCCAACCGCGCATCGTTCGGGACAAAGTACCCACGCACATCACCGAAGCGCAGTTCTGCCACGCCCTCGCCGCAGGCACGAAATGCGGCAATGATCCGGTCCAGGTCCGCCATCATTGTCGTCATCGCTGCGGCCTCGGCAGGCATATCGACCAGTTCGATCATGATCGTTCGGCTGGCTTCGGTGAACTTGCGCCCGGCAATTTGGTCATGGTGGCGAGCGAGAAAGGCCAGCAGTTCGCGCGCGACCGCAATCTTTGCCTCTCCCTCGGCCTCCTCGACCCTGTCAGACAAAACGCCTGCCTGCCTGGTCAGTTCCGGATCGGCAGTGATTGAAGCGGCCGCCTGTGCACTTGCCGGGGTTGCGGCGATCACGGTCGAGAGCGGCAGCACTGCCGCCCCTGCCAGCAGGGCAGCGCCAAGGCGCAAAGCGCTCGGGATGCCTTTTCCGGATTTCATCATGCCGTTGTCTCCATCCCCGCAGGAGGCGCGCGCCGTCTGCCCATCGGCCTTCTTGGCAACAGCCGGAGCGTGCTTGTCAACCCGACATTAACCCAAGTGGCGCAACTTTGCCGGTGCCATGCTCCGCCGACTGATCCTCCTCATGGCGCTCGGTGCGCTCTCTGCCTGTGGCAGCCTGGTGCCAGACGGGAGGGGAGAGCGCAGCAGTCCGCGCAGCGTCAGCCAGACGGGCACGGTCCCTGTCGATCCCGCGGCACGGCAATGCCTTGCCGACCTTGGCGACAGCGGCTCGCGCTTCTCGCCCTTGCCTGATCGTTATGACGGTGGCGGTTGCGGCTTGCGCAATGCCGTTTCGCTCGATGGCGTGCGCGGCGACCTTGCAGCGCTGGAAGTGGCCAAGCTCGGCCCGGTGGCCTGCCCGACCGCACAGTCCTTCGTCGCCTGGGCCCGGTTCGGGGTCGATCGCGCGGCACGGCAGATGCTGGGAAGCCCGGTTGCGCGGATCGAGACCTTCGGCAGCTATTCCTGCCGCAACGTAGCCGGCAGCAACCGCCGCTCGGCCCATGCCACTGGCGAAGCGATCGACATTGCAGCATTCGTGCTCGCTGATGGCCGGCGGATCAGCGTCAAGGACGACTGGGACGGAGGCAATGCCGACGAACGCCGGTTCCTGCGGACGGTGCAGGACAGTGCCTGCAAACGCTTCGGCACCGTGCTCGGACCGGAATACAATGCTGCCCACCGCGACCACTTCCACCTGGAAAAGGGCGGCAGCGGCGGTTTCTGCCGCTAGCTCCCGTCAGCCGCCCGCCTCGAGCCGCATGCGCACCGCATCGGCCGGGTGGCGCGCGCCGAGCTTGCCCATCATGTTGGCACGATGGATTTCGACCGTGCGCGGACTGATATCGAGCGACCGGGCTATGGCCTTGTTGCTGTTGCCTTCCACCAACCGGTCCAGAACCTCGCGCTCGCGCGATGACAGGCGCGCCAGCCGGTTGCGTGCCTCGATCAGGCGCTGACGGGCATCCGCCTGCCGCGAAGCTTCCTCGACGATCCTCGTGAACCGCTCCCGATCGCGCTCTGCATCGAGTGGCAGGGAAAGGAAGTCGAGCGCGCCAGCCTTCAGCGCGGACACCACATCTGCGACATCGGGCTTGAAGCCGGTGGCAATGACCGGCAGCCAGACCGCGCGGTCGGCCAGATACTTGAGGCGGACACTTGCCGCTTGCTCGTCCGTGATCCGCATCAGCACAACACCGGATTGCGGACGGTATTCTACCAGTTCGATTTCATCTTCGTAGAGTTCGGCGTGAAATCCGAATTCTCGACAGGCCCGGAACAGATCAGTTCGCAAGGCCTGATCGTATTCGACGATATGAAGAGTGACGTTTGTCTGCATGGACAGAAGAATGCAGCAATATTTTTCTGATCGAATCCGTCCCATGCTCTGTTCTGGACCGAATTCGGACGGTTTCGACCCGGAATTACCCTCCCACACCAGAATGAACCGATATCTCCATTCCGGACCAATCACCTAGGTAAAGCCTCGTGGTCAGCGCCCGTCGAGCCAATGTTTCACGGCGCAACCCACCTCCCTTCGCCGCCTTCGAAGATCGCGCGCCGGTGCCCGGTATGTGCCAGATGGAACCAGTCAACCGATTGCAGGGTGATATGGAGCACGGCAAAGTTTTCGCGCGCGGGCAGCAGGTCATCATCGTTCGGCTCGACCCCTTCGAACGCTGGCGGCAGGCCCGAGCTCGGTTCGCTGGAAGACGCACCCGGCCCCGCCCCAAGGTAGCAGCGCCGCGCGAACCGGTTGCTATCGGCCCACGCCGCATCGGCGGTCGGACCGTACTGCTCGATCCGACCAGTTCCCTTGCAGCGGATCTGCACCTTGGCCGCCTTGTCGTAGAACAGCACGCCAACCGGCGCGCCGTCGCCGATCAGGTGGGCCTTGGGTGCACGAGCGTCGGTGTGGAAGCGCAAGCTCTGCGTTGCGCTATCGTAGGACCGCAGGACCATGATCCGCACATCGGCATCGGCGGTCGCCACGACCGGCGTGTGCATCGGCGAAGTGCGGTCTAGCGCGGCACGCGACAGGCGAGCGTCGATATCGGTCCAGATGTCAGTGAGGGTGTCGAACATGGACTTGCCATCGCGCTCGGTTGCAGCGGTGTCAACGCATGGCTTCATTCATCCACGCACCACGCAACATGAACAAATGGTGTGCATGGCGGTTCAGTTTCCGCTCATTCGAATCGGCCTAGTCCAGACCCATCGACAGGGGCCGCATTCGGTGGGCGCGGTGTCCTTGAAGGACGGAGACCACTAAGATGACCATGAGTTCAAAGTTCAAGGGAAGCGCATTGTCGGCACTGGCTGCCATGCTGGCGCTGTCCGGCTTGCCTGCCAGTGTGTCCGCGCAGGAAGACGGCACCCGCGGCGAGGGTCCGCGTTTCGAGCGCCAGGCGCCGCGCCAGATGCGCGAGTTCCGCCCCGACGCAAGCCGCCCCGCCCGGCAGGAACAGCAACGCCGTGCTGCCCCGGCGATGACTGCCCCGCCGCAGGTGCAGCAAGTCGATGCACGCCCCCAGCGCAGCGAACAGCGCCGTCAGCAGACCTATCAGCGTGCCCCGCAGCCAACCAACGCGCGGGACGACCGTCAGGTCAACTATCGTCGCAACAGCGAAGGCAACCGCGGCTTTGCACTCGACCCGAACCGCGCCCGGCAGGAAGCGCGCAGCGAACGTCGTGACGACCGACGCGACTGGCGCAGTGACCGGCGCGACTATCGTCAGGCCCAGACACAAAACCAGACCCAGTCCCGGCAGGACTACCGCGAGGACCGGCGGGAAGACCGGCGGGACTGGCGGCAGGATCGCAGGCAGGGTGGCTTCGCGCTCGACCCCAACCGCTACCGCGATGGTGATCGCAACCGCACCTACCGCGACGGCTACCGTGACGGGCGCTACGCAGACCGCCGCGACGACCGGCGGGACAGCCGCAATGCCTATCGCAGCGGCTACCGCGATGGCCGGCATACCGGGTACAACGACTATCGCCGGTGGGACCGCCGCTGGCGCGACAACCGCCGCTATGACTGGTACGGCTATCGCAGCTACAACCGCGACCACTACCGGCTGGGCCGCTACTACTCGCCGTATCGCAACTACAGCTATCGCCGCCTGAGCATCGGGTTCACGCTCGACAACCTGTTCTTCGGCAGCCGGTACTGGATCAACGACCCCTGGCAATACCGCCTGCCGGACGTCTACGGCCCCTATCGCTGGGTCCGCTACTATGACGACGTGCTGCTGGTGAACACCTACACCGGGGAAGTGGTCGACGTGATCTACGACTTCTTCTGGTAGGCCCTGCGTAACCAGACACGACAACCCCCGCCGGATCGCTCCGGCGAGGGTTTTTCCATGTAATGCCGCGCTGCGCCCCGATCAGGGCTTGGCGGTGCCGAACGGCAGCATCCGGAACAGGTTGCCATCCTTGTCCAGCACGGTGTGCTTGAGCGTACCGAGCACATGCACCACGATCAGGATCAACATGATCTTGCCCGCCGTGGCGTGCTGTTCGAAGATCGCCTTGGCACCTTCAGGATCAGCCGCGACCGGCAGCGGAGGCAGCGCGAAAAGGCCCCAGACATCGATCGGTGCGCCATATTTCGACATCGCAAACCACCCCGCCAGCGGCATGATCAGCAGCAATGCGTAGAAGATGTAGTGCACCGCCTTGGCCAGCATGCGTTCCCACCCCGCGTGGCCGGACTGGGGCGCAGGGGTGCCCTTCGCCAGACGCCAGGCAAACCGCAGCACAACGGCCGCGAACAGCAGCACGCCGATGGCGAAATGGTTGCCCATGATCGCGCTCTTGTCCGCTTGCGTCGCCGCATGCTCGCCCGCTTCGGCAATCCGCCAGTTGGCGATCACGCCGATCGCGATGAGCCAGTGGAGGCCCATTGCCACCGGTGAATACTTGGTACCCTGTGTGCTTGCCATGACCCGCTTCTCCTCTTCCTGTGGCGCGAAACTACCAGCAGCAACAGGCAACGCAACGGCCATATTGCGAGGCCATGACGGCATGCTAGGAGGCGCAGATATGGCAAAGACAGCGACATTCCCCGATCAGGCGGCACTTGCGCGGATCGGCAAGCGGGTCAGGGAACGGCTCGCCCGGGACGATCAGGCCTACAAGGTCGAGACCGATACCGCGGAAATCTTTGCCATCGGCGATTTCCTGTCAGCGG
>JAHDXX010000214.1 GCA_023384025.1 Sphingomonadaceae bacterium | reverse complement strand
ACCACGCCGACCTTGAGCGGTGGAGGGCCGCAGGCGATTTCACCATCGCCAATTCCGACGTCGAAGAGCACGTCAGCCTGCCGGTTTCCAACCGGGAGTTCTACCTTGCCGCGATCGAACGGTACCGGGTGTGCAATGCTTCGGAAAAGCCCGCCCGGATTGCAATCGATCACAGTCCTCGAAACGTGAAATTTGCGCACGTCCTTGCGGAGGCGTTTCCCGAGGCCCGCTTCATCCATCTGGTGCGTGATGGCCGCGCCGTGTTCAACAGCGTGAAGAACCTGAGCTGGGGGCCGCGAACCCCCTATGTTGCCGCCGCATGGTGGGCCTCGCAGGTGGCGCCGGGGCTGGCGCTGGAACAGGCGCTGGGGCCGGACCGGGTCATGCGCGTCCGTTACGAGGACCTGGTGCTCGACACGGAAAAGACCTTGCGTGCGCTGTGCGCTTTTGCCGGCATCGCTTTCACCCCCGAAATGGTTGGTGGCGGCGGGGTCAAGCTGAGCCCCTATGCCGCCGACGTTCATCCCAATATCGGCCAGTCCCCGCTGGCAAGCCGGCTCAACGCGTGGGAAAAGCAGCTCTCCGCGAACGAGGCGGAAGCCTTTGCCCTGGCGACGCCATCGCTGCTGCACTGGCTCGGCTACCCTGTGCCTTCGGATACCTGGTACAAGGCTTTCCCCCGCGCGCAGCGCATGCGCTGGTTCGGCGAGGAACTGATCTATAGCCGCGTGATCAAGCCGCTGCGCCAGAAGTCGCGCCGCCGCACAACCCGAGTGAGTTTCAAATGAGCACTGCCCCCGCCACGACCGCTGACCGCCGCAGGGTGGTGCTGATCACCAAGACCGCGACCCAGAACCAGGGGAACCAGGCGCTTTCCATCGTGTGGCGCGATTTCCTCGCCCGCCGCTATCCCGAGGCAGAGGTACGGCTGGTCGAACGCGCACCGGCTTACCTCAAACGCTATACGCTGGCGGCAATCGCCCGGCAGCGCGACCCGGTGGCCGCCTTCGACGCGCTAGCGGCGAGCCTGGTCGCACGGATGCCGCGTTCGGCCACTGCCGATCCGTCAGTGTGGAACGTGCGGCACGATCCTGACCAGCAACAGGTGATCCGGTTCCTGAAACTGCGGCAGGCGCTGCGCCTGCGCGGCCGTCTGGCCCGGATTGGCGTGGGTGAAGCCGCCTATCTCGAGCGTTTGTCCTATATCTGCGGCGCGCGTCTGGTGGTGGTCAATCCGGCGGGCGAGTTTCAGGCCAATGCGACCGACACGCCGCTGCACTACCTGCTTGAAACGCGCTGCGCGCAGCTCTCGGGCGCTTCGACAGCGTTCGTCAATCTCAGTTTCGAGGTTGCCGACCCGGTGCTGGCGCGCTTGTCCGACCATGTGTTCCGCCACTGCGACCTGAGCGAATTCCGCGATACCGAGAGCCTCGAGCACCTGCGCGCGACCGGCGGCACCGCCGAGCCGCTGATCCTGCCTGACGGGGCCATCATGAGCGCCATTGCCCGGCCTGAAAGCGGCGGGGGCAAGGGGCTGGCGCTGGCGATCAATGCCCTGCAGGTGCGCGAGCATGCCCTCGCCGAGAAATGGGATGCGATGGTCGACCAGCTGCTCACCGCCGGTCTGGTGACCCTGACCAGCAACGAGTGGACGACCGACTTTCCCTTCTGGCACAAGTACCTCGAGCGGGATGGCGTGACCTGCGAAGGCAGCGACCTGCCGTATGATGAATATGCCAGGTTGCTTGTGGGTTATGACGTGGTGGTCAGCTCGCGCCTCCATACCTGCGTGCTCGGGCTGGTTGCCGGTGCGGCGATAGTCCCGGTCGAAACCGGCACCTTCAAGCTGTCCGGCTTCTTCAACATGATCGGCATGGCAGACGAACCGGTGCGGATGGATTCCGCCGGCTGGCAGGATCGGCTGCTGGAACGCATCGCAGCGGTCCGGTCTGACCGGGCAGCCCGCATCGCCATGCAGGACCGGCACGTTGACGCGGCCCGGGCGAGGTTCGAGCAGGAGCTGACGGCAGCCTTCACGGACCGCCTGGCCGACTGACTATCCCTCTCCGCCTTGGTCTGCCCCAATCCGGGCAGGCCACGGCGGAGGATCAGCCTTCGTTGTTGAACCGGCGGATCATGTCGAGCGGCAGCTTCTGGCTGAAGGGCACGGGCTCGCCATCTTCCGGATAACCGATCGCAAGACACATGATCGCACGTTCCCACGGCGGCAGGTCGAGCGCCTCGGCCATGCGCTTTTCGGTATCGGCGAAATCGGGGAAGTTGACGCAGCAGCTGGACACACCCTGGACCTCGAGCGCGTTGATCAGCGCCATCGCGGCCAGGCAGCCGTCGATATAGGGCACGTGCCGGTCCCGTTCGAAGCGGAAGGCCTCGAACTTGCCGATGATGACCATGAAACACGGGATCTGGTGCAGCCAGCCGGGCGTGCCCTTGGGGACCGCGCCGACTTTCTGGACGAGGTCGTGCCGGTCGAAGAATTCGAACCGGAACGGCTGGCGATTGCACGCGGTCGGGCTCTGCGCCGCGATCAGGACGGCCCGGTCGATGACCTCGCGCGGGACCGGACGCTGATCGAACCAGCGCGCTGAACGGCGATAGAGGGCGAGCTGTTCCAGCTGCTCGATCGTCGGCAGGCTGGCCGGCTGTTCGCGCACGAACGGCACCCGCTCCTCCGTCACCGGCACGCCGTTTTCCGCTTCGGCCGCGTCGAACCGGGCCTTGGCTTCGCGGACGACCGGATGATCGGAAACCCGGGCGAAGTAGGCATTGAGGATCTCGGTCGACCACTCGATGCTCGTGCGCATGTGTTCCTCGCCATTGCGCAGCTGGCGCAGGCAGGCAGCGTGGGCGGTCACCGTCTCGCCGATCTTGTCGAGGCCGAAGATCGGCCGCGGGGGCTTCATGATCAGCCCTTTTTCCAGCCGGTGGACGTTGCGCCGCAGCATGTAGAGGTTGCCCCGACCGGCGAAGACATCGCGGATGTGCCGCGCCCGGGCGGCAAGGACCGCCTGGTGTTCGCGGTCGAACTCGCGCGAGAAAAAGGCATAGTGGAGTGCGCTGAGCACCCCCGATTTCGAGATCACGGACAGATAGCGCGCCCCGGCCAGCCGGAACGACTGACCCAGCGGCGACGCATCGAACTGCAACCGCCACCCGCGCAGCCGGTCATAGAAGTTTTCCGGCAGCACCGCATAGAGCACACGGCGCACACCGCGCCGCTTGTAGGCCGTGCCGGTTTCCTCGACGGCGAGCAATTTGCGTTCAAGCTTCATGGCTGATCCCAGATGAAATGTGCCGGTTCTACGGTCGCGACCAACCTTCGCACTGCGCTTAGGAGAAGCCGCCCTGCGGGGCAACCCGTACTCAACGCCGGGCTTCGAGCAGGCTGTCGAAGAAAGCGGCGTACTTGCCGCATATCGCGGCGCGATCGTATTGGGTTGCGACTGCGGTGCGGGCCGCAGGTCCGGTCGCCGCCGCGCCTGGCTCCAGCGCGCGCAGGATCCCTTCGGCAAGCGCCGCGCTGCTTTCCGGTGCAACGAGATAGCCCGTCGCCCCGTCGGTGATCATTTCCCCGGTCGCCCCAGGGCAATCGGTCGCCACTACCCTTGCGCCCACAGCCATCGCCTCGAGCACCGCATTGCTGAACCCCTCGTAGCGCGATGACGAGACATAGGCCTGTGCCGCTTCCACCTGGGCAAGCACATGGGCGCTGTGCCCGGCAAAGACCACGCGTTCGGCGACACCCCGGTCTTGCGCCCGGGCGCGCAGTTGCGCTTCGTCCGGTCCTTCGCCGTAGATGGTCAATACTGCCTCGGCGTGCCGCGCCAGCACGGCTGGCATGGCGTCGATGAGCAGGTCGAACCCCTTCTGCGGCGCGAGCCGGCCGACTGCGACCAGAGCCGGTGCACCGTTCGGCAGGACGGCGCCGGTTCTCTGGGCTGCAAGCTGGGCATCGATCGCCGCAATCGAAACCGGATTGCCGATGGTTGCAAGCGGTATCCGGCCGCCGGTCTCCGCCTCAAGCTCTGCCGCCATGTCACGCGACTGGGCCACCATGGCATCGGCCCGCGTCAGCGCATGGGCCACCACCGGCTGGACAATCCGCTGCTTGACCGGCGAGGACTTGCGCAGCTCCGAATTGTTGAGCGCGATCGCATTGGCCTGGCGCGCCACCAGGACCGGAGGATGGCCGAACAGGCTCCGGGCAAGCCCGGCGGTCACGTTCATCCGCAGTGTGGTCATGACCAGGTCCGGGCGCAACCGGCGGAGCGCCTGCCGGTAAGCCAGCGCTGGATAGCGCCGCCGGTGGCCGATCACCGCGATCTCGACATCGGGCGGCAATTGGCCGAACAGGCGACCGCCCTCGCGCTGCACGATCAGCTGGAGCCGGTAGCGGTCCCGCGGCAACCCGTGGAGCAGCTCGGAAATGACCCGGTCAGGTCCGCCCGAATCGAGTTCGGGGATCGCCAGGGCAATCGTGCGGATCACGCGTCTGCGCCCATCCGGTGACGGTAGGCTGCCCTTGCAATCGCAGTCCCAAGCGGGCCGAGGCGGGCAATCACGTGCAGCAGCAGGTGGCGCGGCGAGCAGGAGAGGTCGGGATAGGCGGCCTTGCCCAGTGCAAGCCCGCGCCGCGCGCTGACCCGGTCACCTTCGGCCACCTTCTTGAACCCGCGCAGCAGGACATCTTCCTCGACAAAGGCCTTCGCGAGATCGGCGCTGGTCAACCCGGCGCGCTGCAAGACCGGGCCCGGGGTGTCGAAGGTCGCGACATACTGGTCGATCATGTGCTTGAGCGCGCCAGACCTTGCCTGCAGGCTGTTCTGGTTGTTGGCATGCACGCGGTAGGCGAACAGTGGCGCATCGATGAAAGCGACATGCTGCGCGACCGCCATGATCTTCCAGGCAAAGGCCTTGTCCGGGTTCATCAGGCGCCCATTGGCGTAGCCTTCCACGGCTTCGTACATGGCACGGGTGTAGCAGGTCGACAGGAACGCAAACGGCACCCGCATCAGGCGCAGCGCCCGTTCGAGCATGGTCTCTGCCGGCACCAGGTAGACCGGGTAGCCGACAATGCCGCTCAGTTCGGCATCCTGCTCGCTTTGGCGGAACATCCGGCGGTCGATCCTGCTGTCGCGCAGGTGACGGCCCTCACCATCGATCTCGCACCAGCCGGAGGC
>JAHDXX010000213.1:245-5242 GCA_023384025.1 Sphingomonadaceae bacterium | reverse complement strand
CTGCTCGGACACGCCCAGATCCTTGGCGATCTTGGCCACGTCGTCAGGGTGCAGGTCGCCGTCTTCGTAGGCGTCGAGGTTCTTCTTCATCCGGCGCAGGTTGAAGAACAGCTTCTTCTGCGCGGCGGTGGTGCCCATCTTGACCAGCGACCAGCTGCGCAGGATGAATTCCTGGATGCTCGCCTTGATCCACCACATCGCATAAGTGGCGAGGCGGAAGCCGCGATCAGGCTCGAACTTCTTCACGCCCTGCATCAGGCCGACATTGCCTTCGGAAATGAGGTCGCTCACCGGCAGGCCATAGCCGCGATAGCCCATCGCGATCTTGGCCACGAGCCGCAGGTGGCTGGTGACCAGCTGTGCGGCGGCTTCCGGATCTTCGTGTTCGGCATAGCGCTTCGCGAGCATGTATTCCTGCTCGGCGGTCAGCACGGGGTATTTGCGGATTTCGGCCAGATAGCGGTTGAGGCTCTGCTCACCGCCGAGCGCCGGGACGCTCAATGCCTTCGATTTGCTCACGTCTTCCCTAACCTTTCTCGTGTCGACCTCGTTCGCCGGACCCCTGATGGGCATCCGGCATTTCGGGCCACGCGGTTACATATAGACCAATTCGCTCCGATTTGCAGTGCGATTCGTCGATTTCAACGTGCGGTTTGGTCGATTAGTTCCCGCATGTCGGCGGGCAGCTCCGCGGTGAATTGCAGCCATTCGCCGGTTACCGGATGCCGGAAGCCGAGGCTGGCAGCGTGGAGCGCCTGCCGGGCGAAACCGAGCTGCAGGAGCAGCGGACGCAGTGCCTTGGGAGTACGACCATATACCGGGTCCCCAACTAGCGGATGACCGATTGACGCGCAGTGAACGCGGACCTGGTGGGTTCTGCCGGTTTCGAGGCGACATTCGATCAGCGCGCAATGATCGAGCCGCTCCAGCGTGCGGTAATGCGTCACCGCGTGCTTGCCGCGGCTGGACGTATCAGGGAGCACCGCCATCTTCTTGCGGTCGCTGTCCGACCGGCCAAGGCGTGCAGTGACCGTTCCGTCCGGCGGGGCAGGGTGCCCGGCACAGACCGCGAGGTAGCGCCGTTCGATCGAATGGTCGGCAAACTGCGCTGACAATCCTTCGTGGGCCACATCGCTTTTGGCGACGACCAGCAGGCCGGAGGTGTCCTTGTCGATCCGGTGGACGATGCCCGGGCGGGCCACTCCGCCGATACCCGAAAGCCGCCCGGCGCAGTGGTGCAGCAGCGCGTTGACCAGCGTGCCGTCGGGATTGCCCGCCGCCGGGTGCACCACCATTCCGGCAGGCTTGTCGATCACGATCAGGTCATCGTCTTCGAAAACCACGGTCAGCGGAATGTCCTGCGGTTCGGCTGCAAGCGGTTCGGGTGGGGGCAGGCGCACTTCGAAATGCGCCCCGGCCTGCATCTTGGCGGAAGGGTTGGTGGCGACGGTCTTGCCGACAGTCACGGCGCCTTCGGCCATCAGAGCCTTGATCCGTTCACGCGACAGCCCGCTCGCCTCCGCCAGCGCCTTGTCCAGCCGTCCGGCGGCGGCGAGGGTTCCGGTGATGACTTCGGCTTCGGCCATGAATTGCGACCTTTCGACAAGCTCGGCGGGATCTTCCTGATCTCCAATGGCTTTCCCTGGCTCCGTTCGCCCTGAGCTTGTCGAAGGGCCGCTTTTGCCTTTTGCCAGCCGGGAGATTTCCTCCCAATCGCTCCTGATGAGTGCCAACTTCTTCTTCCGGGACCAGCCCTTTATCTGCAATTCCGCCGCCAGCGCTTCCTCGCGCGTCGAAAATTCATCGCTCCATACCAGCTCAACCGGGAGGCGGTCGCTTGTGAAACCCGGGAACTCGCCTTGCTGGTGCTGGGCGATCCGGTGTTCAAGATTGTCAGTATGTCCGGTGTAGAAGACACCGCCACGGCAGTGGAGCATGTAGGCCCAGAATGGCATATGCTCCGCCTAAGTGAAGTGCGGCCCTTCGACAAGCTCAGGGCGAACGGAGTATTTTTGCGTGACTGTGCGGGTGAGACTGTCGGTTTTTCATGAATTGGTGGCCCAGGCCGCTGTCGCGCACCCGCGCGAATGTTGCGGCATCCTGCTGGGGGAAGGGAGTGCGATCCATGCGCTGATCCCGGCACGCAATGTCCATCCGCGCCCGGAACGCCATTTCGAGATTGACCCGCAGGCGCTGGTCGATGCGCACCGTGCGGCGCGGACCGGCGGACCACAGGTGCTCGGCTATTACCACTCGCACCCCGCCGGAGCCGCGGAGCCATCCGCCACTGACCGGCACGAGGCGGCGCATGACGGGCGGGTGTGGGCGATTGTCGCGGCGGGCGAGGTGCGTTTCTGGCGCGATACCGCGCAAGGCTTCGAAGCACTTTCCTATATCGTGCGTTAAGCTTATCGGGGATGCCATGAACAATCAGGATGCCATCGATCTCGCCAGCCTGCTGTGCTCGCGCCTGTGCCATGACATGCTTTCGCCGGTCGGCGCGCTCAGCAACGGGCTGGAACTGCTGGCGAGCGAGAACGACCCGGAAATGCGCCAGCGCTGCTTCGAGCTGCTGGAACAGAGCGCGAAGATCAGCACTGACAAGCTGAAGTTCTTCCGCCTTGCCTTCGGGGCGGCAGGCGGTTTCGGCGAAATGGTCGAAGTGGCGGAGCCCAGGGCGCTGATCGAGGCTCTGGTGGGCGAATCGAAGCGGATCACGGTCAACTGGGCACTGGCAGAAGCCAAGCTGCCCAAGCCGGCGGTCAAGATCCTGCTCAACTTCGCCCAGATCGGGCTGGAGACACTGGTGCGCGGCGGCACGCTTGATGTCGGCGTCGAGCGTCGCGGCGGCGATTACGAGATCGTGGTGCGTGCCACCGGCCCCAAGATCGCGTTCGATCCGGTGGTCGGCCAGGCGCTGCAAGGCGAGCTCACCGCCGCGGAACTGACCAGCCGCACTGTAGCGGCGCACATGATGGGCATGCTGGCCGAACAATCGGGCGGCGGGCTGCAATACCAGCTCAGTGACGAGGCGCTGGTGCTTGGTGCGGTGCTGCCCGTAGGCGAGGGCCTGATCGGGTGACGTTCGACCCGCTCGTCCATCGCGAATGTCCTTCGCCGAACTGGAACGAGCGCAAGCTGCCAATCTCGATGGTCGTGTTGCACTATACCGAGATGAAGCCGGTCGAGACCGCGCTGGAGCGGATGTGCGACCCTGCCGCCGAAGTGAGCGCGCATTACTGCATTACCGAGGATGGCGAGGTGATCCGGCTGGTGCCGGAGGACAAGCGCGCCTGGCACGCGGGGGCTTCGTGCTGGCGCGGGGTGCGCGATGTCAATTCAGCCAGTGTGGGAATCGAACTGGACCATCCCGGCCACGCGCCCGAAAACGGCGGCTATCGTCCCTTTGCTGAAGCGCAGATCGAAGCACTGGTGCCGCTGCTCAACCGGATCGTGCGCCAGTACGATATCCCGCGCGCCAACGTGGTCGGCCATTCGGACGTGGCACCCGCGCGCAAGGTCGATCCGGGCGAGCTGTTCCCGTGGGAATGGCTGGCGGAATACCGCCTGTGCCTGCCGACGCCGAAGATTGAGCTCGGCGATCCGTTCGACAATGACGGGGCGTTCATGCTCGCGCTCGAGCGCTACGGCTATGACATTACCGACCAGGCCAAGGCGGTGGAGGCGTTCCAGCGCCGCTGGCGCCCGCACCGGATCGACGGGGTGATTGACGGGGAAATCCGCGCGATCCTGTTCCAGCTGCTGCTCGACCGTGATCGCGGGGCGACACGCTGAAACTTGATGCAGGTCAAGGTTCGCCTGCGCCCGCCAGCCTAGTGCCAAGCCCTCAGCTGTAAAAGGGCACCCCGATGACGCATACCACTTTCAAGGACTGGCCCGCGATGGCCGCCGATCTCCTTCCCGCCATCCGCGAACTGCACAAGGGTGCGCCCGGGGTGATGAAGGCCTTCCGCGAGATGGGCGCTGCGGCGCACGAAGGCGGGGCGCTTGATGCCAAGACCAAGGAACTGCTGGCGGTGGCGATCTCGGTTGCGGTGCGCTGCGATCCATGCGTGACCTACCATGTCGAAGGTGCACGCAAGCATGGCGCCACCCGCGAGGAGATTGCCGAAACGCTGGGCCTGGCGGTCTACATGGGCGCCGGACCAAGCGCGATGTATGCCGCGCAGGCGCTGGAGGCATATGACCAGTATGCCGACAAGGCGGCTTGCTGAGCGCTCAGTCTGTTCACAAAGGTTAACCCGTTTGGCGAACGGGCGATAAGGGCGCAAACTCTCCCCTTCGATAACAAGAGGGGAGAGGTTGCATGATCCGTAGACTTTCAGCCGAGACACTCGGCACATTCTGGCTCGTGTTCGGCGGGTGCGGCTCGGCCGTGCTGGCGGCGGCATTTCCGGAACTGGGCATCGGCTTTGCCGGCGTGTCGCTGGCGTTCGGCCTGACCGTGCTGACCATGGCCTATGCCGTGGGCGGGATTTCCGGCGGGCATTTCAATCCGGCGGTCACACTCGGCCTGTGCGTGGCCGGACGGCACGACTGGAAAGACCTGGCGCCTTACTGGGCGGCGCAGGTCGCCGGCGCCTTTATCGCGGCAGGCACGCTGTTCGTGATCGCTTCGGGCATGGAAGGCTGGACCCCGGGCGGGTTTGCCTCGAACGGCTATGGCGACCTGTCGCCGGGCGGCTATTCGATGCATGCGGCCTTGCTGATCGAGATAGTGCTGACTGCCGGTTTCTTGCTGGTGATCCTCGGTTCGACCTCGAGCAAGGTGCCCGGCGGTTTTGCGCCGATTGCCATCGGTCTGGCGCTGACGCTGATCCACCTGATCTCGATCCCGGTCACCAATACCTCGGTCAACCCGGCGCGTTCGACCAGTGTGGCGTTCTACGCCGAAACCGGCGCGGTGGGGCAGTTGTGGCTGTTCTGGGTCGCGCCGCTGGTCGGGGCGGCGATCGGGGCGATCCTGTGGCGTTACC
>JAHDXX010000213.1:0-235 GCA_023384025.1 Sphingomonadaceae bacterium | reverse complement strand
TGCTGTCACCGGATGAATCGCTCGCCAATATCGGCGGCGAAGGCAGCTGAGCCAACCGTCCGCTTCCCTGTGCGCCGCGCCGCCGCTATAGCGGCCGGTGCCAGGGGGCCGGGCAGCCGCGGATTTCGGTCCGAGGAAAGTCCGGGCTCCACGAAACGAGGGTGGCGGGTAACGCCCGCCCGGCGGGTGCTTTAGGGTGCTGGCCGAGGGACAGTGCCACAGAGAGCAGACCGCC
>JAHDXX010000212.1 GCA_023384025.1 Sphingomonadaceae bacterium | reverse complement strand
ATCAATCCCGAGGCTGAGGCCAAACGCGACGAGCTGCTCGAATATATCTGCGCCATGCCGCCGATCCCGACCGCGCTCGATGCCTTGCTCGAACACTACGGCGTCACGGCGGTGGCCGAAGTAACCGGGCGTAGCAAACGCCTGGTTCGCGACGGCGCGGGTCAGCAGCGGCTCGAAAGCCGTTCGCCTCGCACCAACCTCGCCGAGACCAGCGCGTTCATGACCGGGGCCAAGCGTATTCTCGTGTTCTCCGACGCTGGCGGTACCGGACGCAGTTACCATGCCAGCCTAGACGTCAAGAACCAGCAGCGCCGTGTCCACTTCCTGCTTGAACCGGGATGGCGCGCAGACCGGGCGATCCAGGGCCTTGGGCGCACGCACCGCACTCATCAGGCCTGTCCGCCGCTGTTCCGTCCGGTCACCACCGACTGCAAGGGCGAGGCGCGGTTTACCAGCACCATCGCTCGCCGCCTCGACGCGCTGGGCGCGCTCACGCGCGGTCAGCGACAGACCGGGGGGCAGGGCATGTTCGATGCTGCCGACAATCTTGAGAGCATCTACGCCAAACACGCCTTGCATGACTGGTACGGTCTGCTTGCCACCGGCAAGCTCAAGAGCACCAGCCTGCAGGAGTTTGAGACAATCAGCGGTCTTGAACTGACCGACCGTGACGGCGTTCTCAGCGAAAACCTGCCGCCGATCCAGCGCTGGCTTAACCGCATCCTGGCGATGAAGATCGCAGTGCAGAATGCAATCTTCGACGAGTTCCTCACGCTCGTCGAAACCCGGGTCGCCGCCGCCCGCGAAGCCGGCACGTTCGACATCGGGGTCGAGACCATCGCGGTGGAGGCCTGCGAAGTCCTGTCCGACACGGTGATCCGTACCGATCCGGTGACCGGGGCGACTTCGCACCTGCTCGAGTTCTCGCTCACCCAGCGCCGCAGGCTCACCTCGCTCGAACGCGTCATGGCGATGGCGGCGCACCACGACAAACCGCGGTTCCTGCACAACACCCGATCGGCCAAGGTCGCGCTGTGCGTTCCCGCACCCTCGCACATGGACGACGAAGGTAACTACATCCGCCGGTATGAGCTCGTGCGTCCCTTGCGCAGCGAATATATCCTTGCGGAACGCCTCGCCGAATCCGCGTGGGAAGATATTGCCCAAAACGACTTCGAGGCGCGCTGGCAGGACGAATATGCCGCCGACGAGAACCAGCTGGTCACCGAGACGGTCTATCTCGCGACCGGTCTGCTGCTGCCGATCTGGGGCGCGCTTCCCAAGGAAGACCTTACAGTCAACCGCATCGTCGATCAGAGCGGCGCCTCCTGGCTCGGCCGCCACGTCCACGACCTGTTCGTCGATGCGACGCTCGAGCGGCTCGGGGTTTCTCGCAAGGCTCAGATCGATCCCGGCAAGATCGTCCAGGCTATCCTTGGCGGCGGCACATGGAAGGCACCGCACCCGAAGAATTTCACCATCCGCACCTCACGCGTGAACGGCGCGCGGCGGATCGAGATCGCAGGTGTCGATCCCGGAAGGATCGCCGGGCTCAAGGCCATGGGCTGCTTCACCGAGATCATCTCGTACAAGACACGTGTGTTTGTGCCGATCGAGAAAGCGGAGGCGGTGCTGGCGGCGGTTGTCGAGTGACTGCCATCCGGCCAGACCGGTGCGCAATCAGATGGACTCCACATGAGCGTTCAGGATCGAGGCTGTCACGAACAAGCCATGCGCTTCAAGTGACCTCACGTAGTCCTCAGCCGACAATTCAGGACGTTTCAGACGCGCTCGCAGCGTTCGGATAGCCGCTATCGCTTTCCCCTCGTCGAGCGCGATGGTGTCGGCGATGAAATCGTCCGCAGTTCGCGCTTCGATGCTCAACGGCGCGAGAATTTCGTCCGGGAAGTCGTCGATATTCTCTGTGACCAATGCCTGCGCTTGCGTCTGAACTGCTGCGGCAAGGACGTGTTCGTCATTGGGGTCCGGTAAGCCCAGAGTTAATGCAGCGGTCGGACCGCGTAGTTTGACCAGCGCCTCTGGGAACGCCCTTTCCATGGCTCCAACCGCGCGTCGCGCACGATCCTTGGCATCCTCCATCCCGCGATCAAGGAAGATCTTTTCCAGCGCGCCTTCGGTCTCGCCCAGAATCTTCGATGACCAACGCACTCGAAAGAATTCGGCTTCCGCCAGGGTGAGTAGCAGATCGCGACGAGGTGCGCTGACAAGCGAGCATGCATCGACTAGCGCCGTGTATCGATTGGCGAACATGGATAGTTTCGATCAATAGAGGTCCGCGTCGTTCGCGATCAACTCATCCATCGCATCGGAGCGGTCCTTGTCCCGCGCCGCCTTGTAGGCAAATACGTCCTCTGCCCTGATCCGCCGATGCCGTCCGACCATACTGTGCGGAATTTCCTCCTTCTCAAGCAGCTTGATAAGGTAAGGACGCGAGATGTTGAGCAGGTCCGCAGCCTGCTGGGTTGTCAGCATCTGCTGGATGGGCACGAGTGTAACCGCATCACCGCTGCCGATGTGGCGCAACAGTTCGAGGAACAGGTCCGACATCGCCGGTGTGAGAGTAATTTCAACCGGCTTCTTCGTTTTCGGATCAGGTACACGCAGCTTTGCCTCGCCCGCCTTTTGCGCTGCAAGAATACGGCGAAGCTGGTTGGCGATTTGCCGATCGTCGGCAGAAGGCAGCCTGTTGCCAAAGGGCAAGGCATTGGCTGGCAATGTCATTGGGTTCTCTCCGGCAGGTGCCAAATCTATAGCGAATATTCGAAATAAACGCAACAAGATTGTGTGTCTCGTAGCCTCAATCCGTTCCTGAAGTGTCGAAAGGGGAGGGGGATTGGAGGGGTTGAGCCGTTCGGCTCGATCCATTCCGGCCATGAGGAGCCCTCCCGTGAACGATATCCAGATGATCCCGCTCGGCAAGCTGCGCTTGTCCGAGGCCAATGTCCGCAAGAATGACAGCAACCTCTTCATCGAGGAGCTTGCCGCCAATATCGAGGCCAAGGGCCTCCTGCAGAACCTGATCGTGGTGCCCGCCAAAAGGCGCGGGTTCTTCGATGTGACCGCCGGCGGGCGACGCCTGCGCGCGCTCAACGCGCTGCTTGAAGCGGGCAAAGTGGCCAAGTCCCACGAAGTGCCGTGCAAGGTCATCGACACCGACAGCGCCGAGCAATCCGAACTTTCGCTGATCGAGAACGTCATCCGCCTCGACATGACGCCGACCGACGAGATCCGCGCCTACAAGCACTTCGTCAATGAGGGCAGCGACCTCGATGCGATCGCCAAGCGGTTCGGCCGCACCCGCCGGTTCATCGAGGGCCGCTTGCGCCTGGCCGACCTGGCCGATCCGATCTTCGCCGCGCTCGAGGAAGGCCAGATCACGCTCGATGTCGCCAAGGCCTACGCCACCACGCCCAATCACGAGCGCCAGATGATGGTGTGGAACGAACTGGCCGATTCCTGGCAGGGTAACCAGCCCGACTCGATCCGGCGCATGATCAGCCACAGCGCGGTGCGTTCGTCCTCGCCGATGGCAAGGCTGGCTGGCGAAGCCGAATACCTCGCGGCCGGCGGGCGGATCGAACGCGACCTCTTCACCGAGGACTCGAACGAGACCTGGATCGATGCCGAAATCGCCCAGCGCATCGCCGGCGAGAAGCTCCAGACCTTTGCCACCGAGGTCGCCGCGACTTCGGGATATGCCTGGGTGCGCCCGGTGCTCGAAAGCCGCGTGCCCTACGCGGCAACCGAGGACCTCCATCAGGTCCATCTCGAACCCGCACCGCTCACCGACGAGGAACAGGCCGAAGCCGACCGCCTGCTCGAGACGATCTCCGCGCTCGAAGCGGAAAGCGACGGCCTCAACGAAGACGACGAGGCTGCAGTTGCCGACTTCCAGGCACGCTGGGAAGCCGCGACAGAGGCGTACGATGCTCTCCACGACAAACCCCCGGTGATCCCCGAGGAGATGAAGGCCAACCTCGGTTGCTTCGTCATCGTGCGTGAGAACGGTGAACCCGCCATTGCCCACGGTCTCTACAGCGACAAGCCACTCGAAAAGCGCAAGGCGCGTGGCAGCGATGCCACTGTCGAGGGCAGTGCGCCTGACGGAATCGGCGATGCCGGATCGGCGCCCAAGCCGCTGTCGCAGAAGCTGGTCGAGGAGCTTGCCGTGCAGCGTCGCGACATCCTCTCGGTCAATCTCGCAGCCAACCCGGCGATCGCGCTCGACTACATGATCTTCGCGATTGCCGATGCCGGGCTGACCTACGGCGCACAGGCGCTCGGCACCACAATCCGCGCGCCTTCACCCTCGCTCTACCTCGCCAGCTATCCGGAGTCCCCTGCGCACACGCTGATGGCTGACATGCGCGAGACGCTCGATACCGCCTGGACCGAACACGAGCGTACCGTTGAAAGGTTCACCGCATTCAGCGCGCTCGATGACGAAGCCAAGGCCGCATGGCTGGCCTGGTGCGTTGCCCGCACGCTCGAAGCGAGCATGGGCGTGGCGCGCAAACCCGGTCAGTCCGGCCCCGAACCGATCGAACTCCATGATCACCTGGCATCGCTGATGGAGATCAGCGTCGCCAATCACTGGCGGCCCACCTCGGCTAACTACTTTGACCGGGTGAGCAAGCAGACACTGCTCGCGCACGTCACCGAAGTGGGCGGGCCGACCATGGCGGCAAGCTTCATGGGCGCGAAGAAGGGCGACCTATCGGCATCCTGCGAGAAGCTGTTCGCCGGTGAGACCATCGTCGCGCCCGAGGTCAAGCAGGCAGCACTGGCCTGGGTGCCCGAAGCGATGCGCTTCCGGGTGCTCGGCGACGCCGGGGCAGGGGAGGCGGCGCCCGAGGAAGGCGAAGCTGAGACTCCGAACGGGGCCCTTGAGCCCGAGGCTGCAGATGCCGCCGACGAGGTCCGCGAGACCGTCGACGCCTGATCCCCCGACAGCATTGCCATCCCCGCCTGTCCGACCCGCCGGGCGAGGATGGCTTGCGCCCCAACAACACGGGAGTACACCCATGACCCGTAAGCCCAGACCCGACGTCGCGCAGGTCATCACCGACCTCATCCTGGAGAAGATCGCTGCGGGCACCGCGCCCTGGCTCAAGCCCTGGTCGGCGACCAGCACCCGCCCGCTGCGCCGCAACGGAATTCCCTACACGGGGATCAACACGTTCTTCCTATGGGCGGTGGCCGAGGCCTGCGGCTACGCCAGTCCCTACTGGATG
>JAHDXX010000211.1 GCA_023384025.1 Sphingomonadaceae bacterium | reverse complement strand
CGAACTCGTCACCCCGGCCAAGCTGGTCCGCTCCGAGGACGTCCACATGGTGGTCGTGCCAGGAGCCGAAGGCGAATTCGGTGTGCTGGAAGGCCATGCGCCGTTCATGAGCACGATCCGCGACGGCGCGGTGCAGGTCTACAAGACCGAAGGCAGCGCGCCCGAGCTGATCGAAGTGCGCGGCGGCTTTGCCGAAGTCGGCGAGAACGGCCTGACTGTGCTCGCGGAGCACGTCGAGGGTTGATCGGCCCGTCCCGGGTAGGTGGGGCCTAGTCCCCCACCCCCGTCGCCTCTGCGAAGGCAGGGGCCAATCACGAACTGTGACGTGAAATGCCCTGCCCTCCTGGGCTGGTTTCGCGCATATGGCTGTCTGCAGCGCGATTGCGAAAGCGCGATAGGCCCCTCGGGTGTAATTCAATTGAACGCGTCCTTAGAGCGTTTTCCACCCATTCCGC
Source organism: Sphingomonadaceae bacterium (assembly GCA_023384025.1). GTDB lineage: Bacteria > Pseudomonadota > Alphaproteobacteria > Sphingomonadales > Sphingomonadaceae > 34-65-8. Next base: position 4,877 of record JAHDXX010000211.1, on the reverse strand, counting down.
CCCACGCCCATCGGCAAACCCCCTTGCCTTGGTTGCCGCGCGCCCGCATGGTCCGGCCCATCCATGTTCATGGCAAGGGACGCTTTTCCGCATGACCAGACTTTCCCGCCGCGCACTCGCGGCATCGCTCGCCATTTCCGGGCTTGGGGCTGCTCCCCTCGCCGCACAGCAAACTGGAGAAACCGTGGCTGAAGCAGACGTCGATCCGTTCATCTGGCTGGAGGAAGCCCGCAGCGAAGAGGCGCTGGCGTGGGTCCAGGCCGAGAACGAGCGTACCATGGAGCTGCTCGCAAGCGACCCGCGCTTCGAGCAGCTGAAAGCCGAAGCGCTGGCAATCCTCGACAGCAACGACCGCATTCCGTTCGTCTCGATCCGCCCCGATGGCCTGTACAATTTCTGGCAGGACAAGGCGAACCCGCGCGGGCTGGTGCGCAAGACCACTCTGGAAAGCTATCGGACTGACGCCCCCGAGTGGGAGACCGTGCTCGATGTCGATGCGCTGGCCAAGGCCGAGGGCAAGGAGTGGGTCTACCAGGGCTCGACCTGCCTGCCGCCGGAGCAACGCCACTGCATGATCGCACTGAGCGACGGGGGCAAGGATGCCACCGTGATGCGCGAATTCGACATGGTGACGAAGTCCTTCGTCGAAGGCGGGTTCGAACTCGCTGAAAGCCAGGGCAACGTCCAGTGGATCGACAAGGATACGCTGCTGGTCACCCGCAACTTCGACAAGTCGCTCCAGACCGAAAGCGAATATCCCTACACCACCCGCGTGTGGAAGCGCGGCCAGTCGATCGACGAGGCGCAGGAGATCTTCCGCGGCTCGCCCAAGGACGTGTGGTCGGGTGCCAGCCTGCTGCGCGATGGCAAGGCGGTGATCCACGGCATGACCGCGTTCCGGGGCGTGAGCTTCCACGAAACCGAACACTACTTCCAGCACAACGGCGAATGGCTCCGCCTCGACATCCCGCTCAAGGCCTCGCCCTATGGCATCGTCGACGGGCACCTGCTGTTCTCGACCGATGTCGACTGGGAGACGCAGGGCCAGACCTTCCCGGCGGACTCGCTGGTCGCGGTCGAGCTGGAAGCGTTCAAGGCTGATCCCAACGGCGCGAAGAAGACGCTCGTCTGGGCTCCGGCTGACCGCCAGACCAAGCAGGGCGCAGCGATCACTTCGGACAGCCTCTACGTCAACCTGCTCGACAACGTGCGCGGCAAGGTGGTGAAGTTCGACTTCGCCGATGGCCAGTGGGTGCAGAGCCCGGTCGACCTGCCGGAAAACGCCACCATCGGGATCGCGGCCTCTTCCAGCGAGGCCGACGAAGTGATGTTCACCGTCACCGATTTCCTCAACCCCTCGCGCCTGTTCTACCGCGATGCCACCGGCGCACCGGCAGAAGTGCTGAAGACCTCGCCGTCGTACTTCGACAAGACCGGGGCCGAAGTGGTCCAGTACGAGGCGACCAGCAAGGACGGGACGAAGATCCCCTACTTCGTGGTCAAGCCCAAGGGCATGAAGCTCGACGGCACCGCGCCGACCCTGCTGACCGGCTACGGCGGGTTCCAGGTCCCGCGCCTGCCCGCTTATCTCGGCACCACCGGCAAGCTGTGGCTTGAGAAGGGCGGCGTCTATGTGCTGGGCAACATGCGCGGCGGCGGCGAGTTCGGGCCGAACTGGCACCAGACCGCGATCCGCGAGAACAAGCAGCGCACCTGGGACGATTTCATCGCGATTGGCGACGACCTCGTCGCGCGCAAGATCACCAGCCCGCAGCATCTCGGCATCCAGGGCGGCTCGCAAGGCGGCCTGCTGGTCGGCACAGCGTTCACCCAGCGGCCTGACCTGTTTGGCGCGGCGATCGTGCAGATCCCGCTGTTCGACATGCTGCGCTATCACCTGATCGGGCGCGGCGCTTCGTGGATCGGCGAATACGGCGACCCGCGCATCCCGGAACAGCGGTCATGGATCGAAGGCTATTCGCCCTATCAGAAGCTGGTTGCGGGCGTGGACTTCCCCTCACCGTTCCTGTGGGCCTCGACCGCCGACGACCGCACCCACCCGGCGCACGCGCGCAAGGGTGCGGCGCGGCTCAAGGCGCTGGGCCAGCCGTATTACTACTACGAGGAAATGACCGGCGGGCACTCCGGCGGGGTCGACAACGAACAGCGCGCGCAGCTGCAGGCGCTCCAGTTCGTCTACCTGCTCCAGCGGCTCGGCGGAAAGTAAGCGCTCAGGTGGCGCGCCCGGTGCGGCGCGCCACCCATGCCGCCATTTCGGCGAGGTGCTCGGGCGTCGAATTCATCGCCGCTTCCAGCATGATTGAAGCGAGCGTACGCGCGGCGAGCGCATCGCGGTAGGCCGCTTCTGCCCCGGCAAAGGCCGCTGCAATCTCGCACGGGCGGCGGCAGTCTGCGGGATTCAGGCCGCACGGCCCGTTGCGGCGGATTTCGGTGCAGCGGAACGCCGGCTGCGGCCCTTCGATCGCGCGGACGATATCGAGCAGGGTAATCTGGTCCACGGGGCACGCCAGCCGGTAGCCACCATGCTTGCCCCGCACCGAGGCAAGGATTCCCGCACGGCGCAGCGCCTGCAACTGCTTGGCGAGATAGGCCCTCGGCACTTCGAAGTATTCCGCCAGTGCCTCCGCGCTCAGTCCCTCGCCTTCATGCAACAGCGCCATCACGGTACAGGCATGGGTGGCCCATTCGACGCCGCTGCCCAACTGCATGCTTGACTCCTTAACCGGACAATCTTTATCCGGATAAAAGATATCCGGTTAAGGAGAAATGACATGCGATTGACTGCCCGGCAAGCCCACCTGCGGGTGGCGCTGTTCCTTGGCCTGTTCCTGGCCGTCCATTTCGCGACGCACTTTGCTGGGCTTGGCGGGATTGAAAGTCACGGTGCGATGCTGTCCATCGGGCGCGGGGTTTACCGGATCCCGGTGGTCGAAGCGCTGCTGGTGACCGCGCTGGCGACTCAGGTCTTCCTTGGGATCACACTGGTTCGGCGCATGGCGCAATGGCCGCGACTGGACCGTTGGCGCAAGGCGCAGAAGTGGAGCGGGATCGCGCTCGCGGTGTTCATCGTGCTGCACACCAGCGCGGCGCTGGGGAGCCGCTGGCTGTTCGCCCTCGACACCAACTTCAACTGGGCGGCGGGCACGCTGACGATCGCCCCGCTGAACTACGGCTTCGCACCCTACTACGCCGCCGCGGTGATCGCGCTGGTCACGCACGTGCTGGCCGCGCTCCATATCCGCCGACCGGCGCGCAGGCACGGCCCTGCCCTCCTGCTCGGCCCTGCAATCGCGCTACCGATCCTGCTCGCCTATGGCGGCGCGCTGTTCCCGGTCGAGCTGCCCGCCGCACACCGCGCCAATTTCCAGACCTACCTGGACCTGCTCTGACCGGCCTCAGCGCGTCGGTGCGTGGAAATCGGGTGGCTTGTTCGCGAGCCACGCGACGAACTTCGCCAGCGCCGCGTTTTCCAGCAGGCGCGCCCGGTCCTCGCCGAAGCGCGCGAGTTCGGAATTGGTGAACTGGGCGTGGATCGCCTTGTGGCAGATCGGGTGGACCGGGACCTTGGCCTTGCCCTTCTTCGCCTTGGGCAACGGGTGATGCCATTGGATCAGCGTGTCGATCGGGCGTCCGCAAAGCCAGCAGGATTCCCCAGCGGTGCTCACCCCTTTTTCGCCGCTTCCTTCTTCTTTTTCATCGTATCGTGGAAGCGGTCGGCCCAGCCCGGTTTCACGATCTGCTCGCCGCGGACCATGCGCAGGTCGCCCGGGGCGACATCGCGGCTGACCGCGCTTCCTGCCGCGACAATTGCGTCGGCGCCGATGGTGACGGGCGCGATCAGCGCGCTGTTGGAGCCGATAAAGGCGCGCTCGCCGATCACGGTCTTGTACTTGAAGTAGCCGTCATAGTTGCAAGTGATCGTGCCCGCACCGATGTTCGTGCCCGCGCCGATTTCGGCATCGCCGAGATAAGTCAGGTGGTTGGCCTTGGCGCCGGGGCCGAGTACGGCCTTCTTCATTTCGACGAAGTTGCCGACCTTGCTGCCCTGTTCCATCACCGCGCCGGGGCGCAGGCGGGCATAGGGGCCGACTTCGCAGCCCTCGCCCACCACGGCACCTTCGAGATGACTGAACGCGCGGATCCGTGCGCCGCTGGCGATCCGCACGCCGGGGCCGAACACCACGTGCGGTTCGACCGATACATCGGCCTCGATCACCGTGTCGTGGCTGAAGAACACTGTTTCCGGCGCGGTCAGGGTGACGCCGCCGGCCATCATTTCCTCGCGCTTCAGCCGCTGCCAGCGGGCCTCGGCCTGGGCCAGTTCGCCGCGGCTGTTGATGCCCTGCACCTCGTCCGGATCGTCGGTGACGACCACCGCGCTGTGGCGACCGTCGGCATTGGCGACGTTGACCACATCGACGAGGTAGTATTCGCCCTGCGCATTGTCGTTGCCGACCCGCGCGAGCAGGCCGAACAGGTCTGCGGCGCGCGCCGCCATCAGGCCGGAATTGCACAGGCGGCAGGCGCGCTCTTCCTCGCTCGCGTCCTTGTGCTCGACGATCTTGAGAATGCGGCCCTGATCGTCGGCGATGACGCGGCCGGATTGCAGCGGGTCGTCCGGCTCGAAGCCGAGCACGACCACGGCCGGTGCATCGGACGCATGGAGCCGGTCGAGCATCCGCTGCATCGTTTCCGGGCGCACGAAGGGCACGTCGCCGTAGAGCACGAGCACGTCGCCACCGAACCCGGCGAGCGCGCCTTCGGCCTGCTGCACTGCGTGCCCGGTGCCGAGCTGCGGTTCCTGCAAGCAGGTCTGCGCGCGGTCGCCCAGCGCGGCCTCGAGCTGCTCGCGTCCG
>JAHDXX010000210.1:998-5333 GCA_023384025.1 Sphingomonadaceae bacterium | reverse complement strand
CAGGGTTCCCCGAGGCTGAGGAGATCCTGACCAGTCTTGAGGTGCCGGTCATTGGACCTGTATCCGGCAATGACCTCCACCGTGCTTGCACTGTAGCCGGAGCAAAGACCGTCGACGCGGGCTTGGCACATTTCGCAATCTACACGAGTGTCTCTTGGTGGCTTCGTGATACTCGCCATTGCTGCGTCTCCCGGAATTGAAGCCAACCCAAATATTGACGCGACCAGTGCGTCTCATCGACAAGACCGGTTGCACATCGACGTTGAGACGCGTGCGCTTCCCGGTGCGGATTACCTTCAGGTCACCCCACAACTACAGACGTCAGGGGGGCGGAACGATTACAGTGATTCGTTAACGGGTTCGCCAAGGGGGGTACGGAAGAGGAGCAATGAACAGCTTGCATCCATGGCCACATCTGACACCGTCACAGGCACGAGAATGAGCCTGCTAACTGGGTCCAAACCGAGGGTATACAATTTCATTCGCGGTCTTGCCGAGGGCATCGCGCGGCTACCCGGTTGACGCATCAAAAGCGAAGTAGTCGAGCCTTTGAGCTCGTCCGCTCCCCTCTACCAAGATCTTGACCGGCACAAGGAAGTTTAATCCATGGCAAAGATTTGGTCCGCCGTCGCGGGCATCCGTTACCTGAGCAGCGCTAGGTCGGGCAGAAATGCAGATTGGAATCGTTATCGTGGGCCGATCGAGATGGACGTGGCGTTTTAACACGAAGAAGATTGAGATGAGGCAGATGGAGCATCAGTCCGGACCTCTGGGCCGTATTTGCATGACCGTTGAAGGGCATTGGCAATGGAATGGTTTTTGCAGAACTGGTTTTGGATACTAGTTGGTGTCGCCTTTGTTGCTTTGCATTTGTTTGGGCATGGTGGCCACGGCGGTCACGGAGGACATCGCGGCGATCGCTCTGGCGGTCGGAGTACCGATCACAGAGCAGCGGAACGGCGCGAAGCGGATGCATCGTCGGCACATCGGCATTAAGAGTTGCGCGGTGGCCAGAGCCGGCTTCACACCGCTTCCCGAAACCCTGGCGAGTGGAGATATGTGGGCAAGGATCCCCTCGTGGATGCGGGCGGCGGCGCGCCGGACGCAGGCCTTCGCCCCCCGAGGAACTTATTGGAGCGCGCGATGCTGAACACGAAACTGGTCGCTTGGTCTTTGGGCATCTGGACAACCATCACGTTTTTGGTTTGCGTGATTTACGGACTGGTCACGCCGCAAAGCCTGCGCATGAGCGGATTTCTTGAAATGATGCTGCCCGCTTTCAAATGGCTCACCTGGTGGGGTTTTCTGCTCGGCCTGGTCGAGGCCTTCCTCTATGGTGTCTACGCCGGTCTCGTCTTTTGTCCGATCTACAATTTGCTGCACAGAAGAAGGGGCCTGCGGCCAACAATGATGCCGTTTAGCAGATCGTCCAGAGATTGAGCCTGTTGAGACGCCCTATTCTTCCCGGTCGCGATTGCGTCATATGGTATTCCAACCAGCATATTTCCGACTGCGGGGCCGATGGCGTTGGCAATGGTCAATTGGAACTGGTTCAAACGGCTCCGAATAGGGCTTGGGACGGGGACTCTGTTGCGCCGAGGACTGAGTACAGTTCACGTGAATCAAGCTCGAATTCGAGCATATGTCGATGAAGTTTGGGATCGCGCTGGTCAGGTGTCGGAAGGCATCAGCCAGATTGAACAAGGAATTCGGATCGAGACGACCCGCGCAAGCAGACAAAAATCAGTCTGTTCGACGTCGGGATTGCAACGCGCTGCGTGCATGGTCTGGCCCAATGGTACCACCGATCGCCTTGAATCCGCATCAAGACGAAGAGTTCTGCGATAGGAGAATGAATTATGGCATCACAGCAAGGAAAGATCCGGGTCGCGCTGAACGGTTACGGTGTAATCGGCAAGCGAGTCGCTGACGCGGTTGCGAGCCAGCACGACATGGAACTTGTCGGCATCGCCGACATCGAGACAGACTGGCGGATGAGGACGGCCCTTAGGAAGGGATTCAGGCTCTTTGCGTCACTCGAGGATCGCGGCGAGGCCATGCGTAGGGCGGGCTTGGACGTGTCCGGCACGCTCGACGACCTCCTGAACGAGACCGACGTGGTGGTCGACTGCACTCCGAAGCCGATCGGAGCGCAGAATGCCGAGCATTACCGTACGCGGGGGGTGAAGTTCATCGTACAGGGCGGCGAGAAGCACGAGGTGACCGGGCATTCGTTCGTAGCGGAGGCGAGCTATGCAAGGGCACTGGGGCAGACAGCCACCCGGGTTGTCTCCTGCAATACTACCTCTATCGTGCGTACTTTGACGGCTCTCAAGCACGCCGGCCTCCTGAAAAGGGCAAGGGGTACCGTCATGCGGCGCGCGACAGACCCATGGGAAAGCCACAAAGGCGGCATCATGAATACTCTAGTTCCAGAAAATGAAATACCGAGCCATCAAGGCCCGGATGCCCGGACGGTCGACCCCGAGCTCGATGTCGTTACGATCGCTGTGAAGGTGCCCGAAACCATCGCGCATCTGCATAGCTGGTTCGTGCAGTTGACGCGCAACGCATCAAAGGAAGAGATTATCGACGCATTCCGCCAGTCTTCGCGCATTGCGCTCATTCGGATGAGCGATGGTTTGACGGCGCTCAACACAGTCAAGGAATTGATGGCCGACGTCGGACGGCCGCGCGAAAACCTCTACGAAGTTGCGCTGTGGGAAGACCTGGTGACGGTGCAGGGCGATGAGGTCTTCTATGCATATAGAGGGCATAGCGTGGATGGTACGCTAAACAACGCTAAGGGCGAACAATCAGCGAACGCTTAGGCGGCGCGGCTATCCGGCGGCAGATTGAGGGCCTTGCGGCCAGCGGAAGCGGCTGCTCGATCCCAGAGGAAATCGCCCGAGAAAGCAATATGCTCCCAACCTACTGGGGACGTATGGGCGAGTAGATCATCAGGCACCGCGACCGATGTTGATCGTAGATGCTGGGCGGCGGCATCCATGTAGATCGTGTTCCAATAGACGATCGCGGCGACGAGCAGATTGAGGCCGGACGCCCGATATTGCTGCGCCTCGTGGCTGCGGTCGATGATGCGGCCCTGGCGGAATGTGTAGATCGCCTGCGTCAGGGCATGGCGCTGCTCGCTGTTGTTGAGACCGGCATGGCATCGCCGGCGCAGATCGGGATTTTCTAGCCAGTCCAGCATGAACAGCGTCCGCTCGATCTTGCCGATTTCCTGTAGCGCGACATCGAGCTGGTTCTGCCGTTCGTAGGCAGCGAGCTTTCGCAGCATGACCGATGGCGCGACATGGCCGGCCTTGATCGACCCTACGAGGCGCAGCACGTCTTCCCATTGCTCACCGATGATGTCGGTGCGGATACGCTTGCCCAACAGCGGGGTGATGGACGGATAGGCCGTGACCGGCGCGATCGGCGCGAGCCGCCTGTCGGGGAAGTCGCGCAGGCGCGGGCAGAAGCGAAATCCCAGCATCGCGCACAGGGCGAAGACATGATCGGTCGCCCCGCCGGTGTCGGTGTAATGCTCGACGATCCTGAGATCGGTGCCGTGGCTGGTGAGGCCGTCGAGGACATAGGGCGCCTCATGCGTCGCGGCCGAGATCACTTTGACGTGGTAGGGCGCGCGCTGATCAGAATTATGGGTGTAGAAGCTGAAGCCATGATCGACGCCATAGCGGGCGTTGATATCGCCGCCCGACGCGCCGCGCTTCGCGGCCCTGAAGAACTGGCCATCGGAACTGGACGTGGTGCCGTCGCCCCATACTCGTGAGAATGGCAGGCGGTGGTGCGCGTTGATGAGGAGGGCCAGCGCCGCGCGGTAGCTGTCGTCGCGGATATAGGCGTCATGGGTCCAGAGGAGCTGATCGCGCGTGACGCCCTGACTCGCCGCCGCCATGCGCGACAGGCCGAGATTGGTCGCATCGGCGAGGATCGTGGCGAGCAGCGCGTTTTCATTGGGACACGGCTCGCCGGTACGCAGGTTGGTGAACGCCGCAAGAAAGCCGGTTTCCTGCGCCACCTCATGCAGTAGCTCGGTGATGCGGATGCGTGGCATCATGGCATCGAGCCGGTCGGCCAGCGCTTCGGCGTCGGGCGTCGCGATCGTGCGAACGGGGGATATCTGGAGGCGGTCGTCGCGATATCGCACACCCTCCAGAGCGTCGCGCTTCAGGCGCTGGGCAAATTTCTTAAGCCGCCAGTCAAGTTCGCGGCCCCGCTGTTCGAGCCATTCGCCGGCTGTGGGTGGCAGACCGAGAGCCGACACGATCGGCTTCGCCTGGGGTTCGCTGAGCAGGTAGCTGTCGAACC
>JAHDXX010000210.1:0-988 GCA_023384025.1 Sphingomonadaceae bacterium | reverse complement strand
CCGGCGGTATCCTGCCGATCGCTCCACCCAGACATCCCCGGAACGCAGCTTGTTGCGCAGATGCGCGATCGTCGCGATTTCCCAGAGACGCCGGTTGATCTTGCCGTCATCGCCCACGACGATTTTCCGCCATTCCTTGCGGAAGGGCATCGGAGCGTCGGCAGGCAGATCGCGTTTGCCCGACCTGTTGAGGTCGCGCAGCATCTCGATGGCGGCGATCGTTTTTGCACTGCCCTTTCCGGCCCTGAACTGGAGCGCCTCAAGCAGGTCGGGGGCGAACTTGCGCAACGTCGCATAGCGGTCGGCCGCCACCGTCAGCGGATCAAGGTTGGCGGTTTCCGCGATTGTCGCCACTTCTGGCCTCGCCTTCAGGAGGGTGTTCCGGGGTTTCCGTACCGGTTTCGCCGAAAGTAGCGGTAAGGAATACCATTTAATATCAGTATGATGCTTATACCGCTTCTTTTGCGGCTGCTGTTATTTCAATGACTTGCGCATTAATCAGGTTTTCAAAGACTCTCCGTTGAATCTTCCATAGCCTCGTCGATCCGCAGAGGAGACTTGTCGATGGAGAGCTGGAGGGAACAATACCTGGGTGTCGATGCATTGCCCGCTTCGTTGACCCCGGCCGAAGTGGCCTTCTTTTTCGAGCCGACTGAGCAGACCCTGCCATTTGTTGAGACGCGCCGGCGAGCGTTGACCCGGCTCGGTCTGCTGCTGCACATCGGCTTTCTCCGCATGACCGGACGACCGCTGGCGGCGTTCGAAAGGATCCCGTCGGTGATCCTTGAGTTTGTTGCCAATCACGCTGGCATTCCAGCCCCGCAAATTGCGACGCTGCGCGCAATCTATCGACGCCGCATGACCCTTTTCGAGCATCAGCGCCTGGCTGCTGAAGCAATTGGATGGCGGACAGCGGAAGATGGCGTGCTGCGAATGCTGACCGCCTTCCTGCGACGCCAGGCTGAGACAGAGATCTCCCGACCAGATC